>NZ_JBEYWO010000031.1:0-100702 GCF_040644455.1 Streptomyces sp. NPDC046977 | reverse complement strand
GTGGCCGCCCTCGCCCGCCCCGGCGAACTGCCCGCCGGGCCCGTCCGGCCCACCCCCGCCAGCTTCGACGGGCGCGCCTTCACCCCCACGATGGCGCTGCGGCCCGGCGAACAGGTCCAGGTCGACACCACCCGCCTCGACGTCCTGGCCCTCTTCGACGACGGCACCCTTGCCCGCCCCGAACTCTCAATCGCCGTCGACGTCGCCACCCGCGCCATCCTCGCCGCCGTCCTGTGCCCCAGCGCGACCAAAGCCGTCGACGCGGCCCTGCTCCTGGCGGAGATGGCCGTCCCGCACCCCGCCCGCCCCACCTGGCCCAACATCCTGCGCATGGACCACGCCCGCACACTGCCCCACCAGCAGCTGGTCACGCTCGACGAGCGCCTGGCCGGCGCTGCGGCCCGGCCGGTCGTCCTGCCCGAGACAATCGTCATCGACCGGGGCAAGGTCTTCATCTCCCGGGCCTTCACCGCCGCCTGCGAGACCCTCGGCATCAGCGTCCAGCCCGCCCCGCCCCACACCCCTACCGCCAAAGGCATCGTCGAGCGCGCGTTCGGCACCATCAACGCGCTGTTCTGCCAGCACCTGCCCGGCTACACCGGATCCGACGTCACCCGCCGCGGCCCCGACACCGCACTCGAGGCCTGCTACAGCGTCCCGCACCTGCAAGACCTCCTCGACGAATGGCTGGTGCACTACCACCACCGCCCCCACGGGGGCCTGCGCCACCCGATGATGCCCAAGAAAGCGCTCACCCCGAACGAGATGTGGGCCGCGCTGGTCGCCGTCGCCGGGTACGTGCCCGTCCCCCTCACTCGGAACGACTACCTCGAACTGCTGCCCGTGCGCTGGCAGGCCATCACCGCCGTCGGTATCCGCATCCACCACCGCACCTACGACCACGACCTGCTGGCCCCCTACCGCGGCCAGCCCTCCCCCCACGCCGGGCGGGGCGGGAAATGGGAGATCCACTACAACCCCCACGACGTCCGCCAGATCTGGGTCCGCCTGCCCGACGGCCACCTCACCGAAATCGGCTGGATCCACCGCGACCACGTCCACCGGCCGTTCAACGACCGCACCTGGCACCACATCAGAACCGCCACCCTGCACAGCAACCACCGAGGCGATACCGACCGCCAGGAAGCCGACCTCGCCGACGCCCTCGACCAGCTCATGCGCCGCGTCCACAGCGGCCACGCCACCAGAACCGAGCAAGCCCTCATCGCCCGCACCCCCACCGCCCCGATCCCCCCGGCCCGCCACCCGGGACACGACCGCGCCCAAGACGCCGACGAGACCGGGCCGGGCATGGCTGCCATGTGTGCGGCGGTGCCGGGGCGGGCGCGGTCGGCCCCGCTGGGTGTCCCTGGGGTGATCGGGGTGCGGTTCTGGTCGACGGCCTGGCTGCTGGGCCTTGGCGGCGCCGATGCGGGCGGGGCGGGGCACGCGGATGACTTTGAGTGCTCCACCTCGCGAGCACTACCAGAATCTACATGCTGACGGTAAAAATCGACACCGTGTAGACTTTCTGGTGGAGGAGCCGTCCGGCTCCTCGCAGGGCCTCTCTGGAGGAGCAGTGCCAAAGCAGAACTGGCTCATCACCGGCGTCAGCACGGGCCTCGGACGTGCCTTCGCCAAGGCCGCCCTGGCCGCAGGTCATACCGTCGTCGGCACCGTCCGCTCCGCGGAGGACCTGCGGGCCTTCGAAGAACTCAGGCCCGGTACCGCTCACGGTCGCCTGCTGGACGTGACGGACGATGACGCCGTCCCCGGTGTGGTCGCGGAGGTGGAGCAGAGCGTCGGCCCTTTGGATGTCGTCGTCGCCAACGCCGGCTACGGCCTGGAGGGAACCTTCGAGGAAACCCCGCTGGCCGAGGTGCGACGGCAGTTCGAGGTCAACGTGTTCGGGGCGGTGGCCACGCTGCGGGCGGCACTGCCCCACATGCGCCGACGTCGCCGCGGACACCTGATGGCCGTCACCTCCATGGGCGGGCTCATGGCCGTGCCCGGCATGTCCGCCTACTGCGGCAGCAAGTTCGCCCTGGAAGGCATCCTCGAGGCGCTGGGCAAGGAAGTCGCGCAGTTCGGCATCCACGTGACGGCGATCGAGCCCGGCTCCTTCCGCACCGACTGGGCCGGACGGTCCATGACACGCGCCGCGCGGACCGTCGACGACTACGACGGGTTGTTCACCCCCATCCGCGAAGCGCGGCAGAAGGCCAGCGGCAACCAGCTGGGCAATCCGGCCAAGGCCGGGGACGCCCTCGTGCACATCACTTCGGTCGAGCGCCCGCCGGCCCACCTCGTCCTGGGCTCGGACGCGCTGCGACTGGTCACCGCCGCCCGCACGGCCGTGGACGAGGACATCCGCGCATGGGAGGCACTCTCCCGTACGACCGACTTCGCCGACGGCGCGCAGCTCTGATGCCCGGCGACCACCCCGCGCGGAGCCGTCGCGCCGCCGAACGCAAGGGCGACGTCCGGGAGCGGGCCATCCTCGACACCTGCGAGGCGCTGCTGGCGCACAAGGGCTACGACGCCATGACCGTCGCCGACATCGCCCAGGGCGCCGGCATCACCCGCGGCGCGCTGTACTTCTACTACGGTTCCAAGCAAGAAGTGGTCACGGCACTCGTGGCCCGGACCGTCGAGCACCTGTGGGAGCGGTCGAGGGCCACCGCGGAGGCCGACGAGCCGCACCGGGCCATCGCGGCAGCCATGCAGCGCACGGTCGAGCTGTGGAACGAGCACGGCCTGGTCATGCGCACGGCAATCGACCTGTCGTTGACCGTGCCGGAGATCGGCGAGCTGTGGAACCACACGGCTGACCTGTTCATCGCGGCCATCACCGCCGTCCTGGAACGCGCCGGCATCCAGGCCGGCCCCGCACCGGACCAGGCCCCGGCAATGGCACGCGCCCTGTGCTGGATGATCGAACGGACCTTCTACCACGCCTCACAGGAATCCCGCGAGAAGCTCCAAGACGCGTCGGCGACATGCGAACACATCTGGCTGACCATCGCCGGACTGACCACCTGAGGCATCCGCCACGGCCGCGGTGAGGCACGCAACCGACTGGACCGTGCACCTCGATACCCGTAGCGCCGGCCGAGTCCCAGGACGCGAGACAACCGGGCCCTGACGGACCAGGCCGTTGCCCACTTCGTTCCTCCTCCCTGTCAGGCGCCGTCCTCAAGGAGGCGGGAGCACCCTTCGCCCCCCTCACTGGAGGACGACGGTGACGCCGTACTCGCGCAGGAGGTTCACGGTCACCTCGAAGTAGGACAGGCCGCCAAGGTGGTCCAGAATGTGTCCGGCCAGGGCGCGGCGGGCGATGTCGGCGTGGTGCCAGACGAGGGTGAACGGGGGGACGACGCAGAGCCCGCCGCACAGGTAGTCCTGCACCGAGTCCAGGTCTCTGCCGTAGTGGGCGCCAGGACCGAGCAGGGCTTCGCCGAGTGCCAGAAGCAAGCCGGTCCTGTCGGTGACGTGCTGGGTTGCCACGCTGCTGCGGACGGTCTTCGAGCAGCCCGACGCCGACGCCGTCCAGGCCCAGATGACGCAGGTCCTGGACACCCTGGAGGGGAAGTTCCCCAAGGCCGCCGAGCACCTGGACGCCGCCCGGCACGACCTGCTGGCCTTCACCGCGTTCCCGCGGGAGATCTGGCGGCAGATCTGGTCGAACAACCCGCAGGAACGACTGAACAAGGAAATCCGGCGCCGCACCGACGTGGTCGGGATCTTCCCCGACCGCACCGCCGTGATCCGCCTGGTCGGCGCGGTCCTGGCCGAGCAGAACGACGAGTGGACCGAGGCCCGCCGCTACATGGGCCGCGATCTCCTCGCCAAGACCCGCCCCCACCCGAACGAGTCAGAAACCCACGACGCCGTCCTGCCCACCGAACTCACCGCATAGCCTCAAAGCAGAGATCACCGAGTGGCCGTCGATACACCACTCCAGCGGACGTGACCGATATTCGGAGGGCGGGTCTGCCGCACGATCCTGTGCCTTACCCCGCTTTGCACCGCTCGCTTAGCTGTCTTCGTGGGCTGCGACCTGATGTATCAAGCGCGGGCCCAGGCCATTGTCACCGTCAGCCGAACCGCGGTGACTGATCCTGGGGGCGGCGGGCCGCGGCTGGAGTGCGATCGGGAACCGACAGCTCGTGAGGTGCGTCCGCCAGATGACGGGTCGGTGGGACCCTCTGTTCTCGGAGATGGACAACATGTTTGTTGTGGGGTTGCTCGGCGTGCTGGCGCTCGTTGTCGGCGGGTGCGTATGCGTGGTGTGGGCGGCGCGCGGCGGGCCCCGCTGGGTCCGTGTCGTTGCGTCCGTGACGCTTGCTGCGGGTGAGTTGCTCCGGCAATCGGAGAGGAGCCGGCGCCGGAGCATGAGAGGGAGGGACGGTGGCGGCGACTAGGAATCCCCGGGTGCGATGGCCCCCCGGCGCCGCGGGCGCCCCTCGGAACGGTCGCCGTTGCTGTACGCCGGGATCGAGAACACCGTCGGTCGCACGTGCCGCGTTGGGCGGGCTGCCGCGATGGCCAGGAAAACCTCGGCGAGCTGGCCGGCGAACCGCTACACGACGGAAGCCGTCCTCGTGGCGCACGACATGGTGTACCTGGCCCAGGCCGTTGTCACGGACGCCCGCGTCGAAGTAGCCATCCGGCGACGTCCATCGCCGCCTTGAGGTCGTCCTCCTGGAGGCACGTCCGGACGGTCGAAGCCTACGGTTTGGTTCGGTCTGTCCGCGTCACGGACCAGCAGGGACACATCGGCCCGTCGAAGACGAGGTTCGCCGACCCACCGTCGAACGCCGGCCAGGGCTCGTGCAATGAGCTCTCCCAGGAGTTCCGCTTCAGCGGTCACAACGTGTCCGGCACCAGTCGCCGCACCAGATCCGTCATGCACGGTTCAACTGGCGATCCCGTCATGGGAGACGGCGCCCGAAAGGTGTGGGTGGCCCTCTCCTATCGGCGAGGGCCACCCCGAGCAACTACTTCTGCTGCCCGAGCCAGTCGGCGAACTTGGTCTCGGCGATGTGTGCGTCGGGCCGAGGGAGCAGCGTGTCCTCGCTGAGGGCGGCACCCCAGTACGTCGCCTGCGGGTCGGTGACGACCTTGCGGGGGTCGCCCTGGGCGTCGAGTCCCATGCGGATGAACTCCTCGATCTCGAACGTCTCCGGGCCCCCGACCTCCACCACGCCGTGCACCGGGGCGCCGGCCGAGGTGCGACCGACGGCCTTGGCCACGTCGTCGGACACCATGGGCTGGATCTTGGCGGCCGGCAGGCGCACGGTGTCGCCGTCGGTCATGCCGTCGGCGAGCCCCTTCGCGAACTCGAAGAACTGCGTGGCATGAACGATGGAGTACGGGAGCCCGGATGCCTTGATCAGGTCCTCCTGGACCTGCTTGGCACGGAAGTAGCCGCTCCCCTGGAGGCGATCGGTGCCGACCACGGACAGCGCCACGTGGTGTGTCACGCCGGCGTCCGCCTCCGCATTGAGGAGGTTGGTCGTGGAGGTACGGAAGAACTCCATGACCGCGTCGTCCTCGAACGAAGGGGAGTTGGACACGTCGACCACGACCTGTGCACCCTGCAGGACGTCGGCCAGCCCCTCGCCCGTCAGCGTGTTGACGCCGGTGTTGGGTGAGGCCGCGACCGCCTCGTGCCCGTGCCGGCCCAGGAGGGCGACCACCTTCGAGCCGATGAGCCCGGTTCCACCGATCACTACGACCTTCATAACGGGATTCCTCTCGGAGCTTTCCTGATCCGGCACAGACCAGACCGGGCAGTCGTTCTGCTTGTGACGCACGATGTGAGGAAACCAGGACAATTCCTGTTGCCTACCGCGGCGGCCTTTCCCGCCGTCGCCGCCGACCGCACCCCGCCCTGCCGCAACGGCTGCACCAAGAGCGTCAATACGACGGGCACCTGGCGTCACGACCCACTGCAGACCGTTACATCGACGGATCTCGCCCCCCGCATGCCGCGTACTGGGCCATCGCAGCCGGCGGGTACCATATGGCGTGCAATAACCATTATCGGAGGAATCTCCACGTGCTGAGCCCGATACCTGCGGTACTGCCGACCGAACGTCCGGCCATGCCTGAACGTGTCGTCACCATGCAAGCCGGCCGTGACAGGGACAACGTCGGAGGATATTGCCGGACGGCAACCGGGACCATCTCCGTGCCGTCCGCTCCGGTCCGCACGCCAGGACCAGCACGCGCGCGATGATCGGCCGGGATGAGGAACTGCGCACCCTGCGCGAGGGGTTGTCGGAGGCGGCGGCGGGGCACGGAGACGTGCTGCTGGTCCATGGCACCGCCGGCGTCGGCAAGTCGGCACTGTTGCGCACTGTCGGCGCCGAGGCCGTGGAAAGCGGTTTCAGGGTGCTGCGGACGTCGGGCGTGGAGACCGAGCAATGGCTGCCGTTTGCCGCGCTGCAACTGCTGCTGCAACCGGTCGCCCGGGGTGTGGAGAACCTGCCGGCCCCACATCGGCTGGCGCTGAGCGGTGCCCTCGGCGTCACGGAGACCGAGCCCGAGATATTCCGGGTGGGACTTGCCGTACTCGAACTGCTCGCCGACGTGGCCGAGCGGCAGCCAGTCCTGCTGCTCCTCGACGACCTGCAGTGGATCGATTCGTCCAGCCGGGACGTACTGAGGTTCGTGACCCGGCGCGCCCGCGACTTCGCCATACTGGCCGTCTGCGCCGCGCGAATCGACTCCTCCGCCTCGTACACCCCGAGAGTCAATCGGGACCTCCGTCTGGGACCGCTCGGCCCGAAGGCCTCCGCCGACCTGCTCGACGCCGGCGCGCCCGGCCTGCCGGCGCTGCTGCGGGAACACATCCTGGAACGCGCCGCGGGCAATCCGCTGGCCTTGGTCGAGCTGCCCAAGGCGGTGCAGAGCACGACTGCCCAGATGGACGGCCTGCCGCTGACCCAGCGGCTGGAGGACGCGTTCGCCGCGCGGAGCGACTCGGCGAGCCGGGAGTGCCGCGCGTTCCTGCTGGCCCTGGCCGCCGAGCCGACCGTGCCGCTGAACCGGCTGCTTGAGGTATCCACTCACCTTTCCGGTGTCGCGGTCTCCGTGGACGGGGTGCAGGAGGCGGTCGACGCGGGTCTGGTCGCCCTGGTCGGCCGGACCCCCGAGTTCCGACATCCGCTGATGCGCTCGGCGATCTACGCGCGCGCCTCGGTCGCCGAGCGGCTGGCCACCCACCGCGCCCTGGCAGCGGTGATGGGGGACACCCCCGATCGCCAGCTCGCTCACCAGGCCGCGGCCGCGATCGGCCCGGATGAGGCCCTGGCCGTCCGGCTCGAGCGTTTCGCCGACATGTCGCAGGCCCAGGGCAAGGTGGCGGTGGCCGTCCCGGCCCTGCGCCAGGCGGCCGAACTCGTCCACGACGCGCAGCGCCGGACCGGCCTCCTGGTCCGGGCCGCCGAGCTGTCCAGCGGGATCAATGACCGCGTCCAGACCCGGATGCTGCTGGACCGCACCGATATGAGCGTGCTGGGCCCGGTGGAGCGGGCCCGCCTCCTGGTCGTGCACGACAACGCCGCGTTCGAACCGGACGAACCGCACCGGCGGATCCACGACATGGTCACCGCGGCGGGCGGCGCGTTCGACGCCGGGGGCGCGGACGTCGTCGAGAACCTGCTGTGGCGTGCCGCCGCACGATGCTTCTGCCAGGACGGCGACCCACAGGTCCGCGCTCAGACCGTGGCCGAACTGGACAGGTGGAACCCCGATCCGAACGCCCCCCACGTGCTGGTGGTGCGGGCCTACGCCGAGCCGTTCCGGCACGGGGCGGACGTACTCCTACGGCTGGACGGCCTCGAGCCGGATCGTGAGGACGGCCGGATCCTGCACTTCCTCGGCGACGGCGCCATGGCCATGGGCGACGTCAGCCGCGGTGCCCGGTATCTCGGGCTGGCGGCCGCGGCGTGGCGGTCGCAGGGCATGCTCGGGCTGCTCGCCCGTTCGCTGGCCGCCGGCTGGCCGCGGGTGTTCCTCGGTCAGCTCGACCGCGTGCGCGAGGAGTCCGCCGAAGGGCTCGCTCTGGCCGAGGACACCGGAGAGTGGATCGTGTGGCTCGCCCTGAAGGCGGCGGCCGGCCTGGTGGCGGCGCTGCGCGGTGAGGCCGAGGAAGCAGTGCGGTCGATCCGCGAACTGCGCGCCCACAGCCTGTTCGCAGGCATGCCGTTCGTCACCGTGGTGGCGCAGCAGGTCGACGGGCTGCTCGCCCTTTTCGACGGGCACACAACCGAGGCGTACGACATCTTCGCCCGCGCGTTCGATCCGGCCGACGCGGGCTACCACTCGGTGAGCCGCTGGCTGCTCGCGCCGGACCTGGTGGACGCCGCGGTGGCCGCAGGCACCGTGGAGCACGCCAGGGAACTGCTCGCAGAACTTCCCCGGCTGGCCGGTCGCCTGCCCTCGGAAATGATGGTGGTCGCGCACGCCTACACCGACGCGGTGCTGGCCCCGGACGACACAGCCGAGGAGCGCTACGCCGCGGCGCTCACCGCGCTGCCGGTGAGCTGGACGCTGTCGCGTGCCCGGCTGCACCTGCACCACGGCCGCTGGCTGCGCCGGCAGCGCCGCAACGTGGACGCCCGGAACCCGCTGCGCACGGCCCGCGACGAGTTCGACCGGATCGGCGCGCGGCCTTGGGCCGAGCTGGCCCGCGAGCAGTTGCGCGCCACCGGCGAGTCGAGCGGACGGCGGCAGGCGCACACCAGTGAGCAGCTGTCGGCCCAGGAAATGCAGGTGGCCGAGCTGGCGGCACAGGGGTTGAGCAACCGGGAGATCGGCCAGCGGCTGTTCATCTCGCACCGCACCGTCGGAGCCCACCTGTACCGGATCTATCCACGCCTGGGCATCACCAGCCGGGGCAAGCTCGCCGCCGCGCTCGCCGCGCTCGCCGCGCTCCCGGAGCAACGAGCCGAGGGCACCCTGTCCGAGGGCCCGGGGTGAACGGTCGGCGCACGGCCGGGCCGCCCACCCGGTAGTTGTCGCGTCAGCCGGTCGGCAGCGTGCCGAACAGCGCGTCGGCTGCGGCCCGTCCAGCGGGCGATGGCCGTCGTGGCCGAAGGGCCCATCACCCGATCTTGAGATGTTCACGGGCCTGGCGGACCAACTGTCGAGCATCGCCCTCGCTGGTCTGCACGATGGCTGCGACCAGGGCGTACGGGAAGTCGGAGGCCTCCCTGAGGATGTAGGCGGCCCGTTCTGTCGGGTTCAGTTCCTCCATGAGGGAGAGAACCGCGAAACTCAGCGTCTCGTACTGCTCAGTCCCTACCTGTGGGTCCAGGCTCGTGTCGACAGGTTCAGGCAGCCAGGGCCCGACGTAGGTTTCCCGCCGCACCTGGGCCGACCGAGCGCAGCCGATCGCCAGGCGGATGGTCATGGTCATCAGGAACGCCGTTGTGGAACGGCTGCCGGACCGGTCGACTCCCCGCCACCGAAGCCATACCTCCTGAACGATCTCTTCGGCCTCTGCCCTGCTGCCGAGCATCGAGTAGGCGAGGCCGATGAGCTTTGGGCACACCTTGGCGAACTGCCGCGTGGCGTCGTCAAGCGTGGCTGGGTCCGCGGGCCCAGCGATTTCCATAGTCGTTTCTTCGGATCTTCACCAGCATGCTGCGCATCACCCGACAAGCGGCGCCCTGCGGAACAAGGAACGCTACGGCGGCTCTCGCTTTGGAACGCAAAGGGACGGGTTGTTCACAAGCATGGGTAGTTCATTGATTACGTCGAGTTGAATCAAGGTTCCCCGTATTCGTGTACGGGGTCACCTTCAGGGGCCGACAGCGAGGCGCAGGCCCGGTGACCGAAACACGATGATCGCCTCCAGGGGCCCGCTGCCGGCTGGAACACCTGGGGACCAGCCGCTACTCGCCACCCGAGTCCGAACATCGGTCATCCGACTGCGCGCCGCGATCACGGGCATGGCCGCAGGCCGCGGGAGGCCCGGGAGCGAGCCTTCTCACGCCTTCCGGACGGAGAGCCGCGATACGTCGCCGCGCGCGGTCCGCAGCAGGCAGTGCCCCGACCCATCGTGTCCGCGCGTAGTCACTTGACTGATGCCTGGGATCTCAACCGGCCGGAGACTCGGAACAGCCTGATCCAGTGGATCGGGTACGAGTTCGCCGTGCGGGTACCGATCAGTACTTGCCCGGGCCGGAATGCGGGCGGGGACGAATCGACGGCTCGGTCCGGCGCGCGGGCTCGACGCTCGGATCGATCCGTTCCGACAGCGAAGATGCAACACCAGTAGCAATGAGGAGTCAGTAATCATGGTGCAGCCTGTCACGGGCTATCCCGGCGTGACCGTGGAAACCGATGTGCGGTGCCGGTTGCGTGACGGCGTCGAACTGCTCGCGGACGTGTACCGCCCGGATGCGGCAGGGGGTCCCTATCCGGTTCTGCTGCAGCGCACCCCGTACGGGAAGCAGGGCGCCCAGTCGGAAACGGCGTTCGCGCACCCGGCCTGGTACGCCCGGCAGGGATTCATCGTTGTCGTCCAGGACGTTCGGGGGCGGTACGCGTCCGAGGGCGAGTTCTACCCTTTCCGTGACGAGGGCCGTGACGGCTACGACGCCGTGGAATGGGCGGCCGGCCTGCCCGGGACGACCGGCCGGGTGGGCATGTACGGGTTCTCCTACGCCGGGTTCACCCAGCTGCTCGCCGCGGTCGAGCAGCCGCCCGGCCTGGCCGCGATCAGCCCGGCCATGACGAATTCCCAGGCCTATGAGGGATGGACCCACAACAAGGGTGCCTTCGCGTACGGGTTCAACGCGTTCTGGTCCGCCTACCTGGGTATCGCCGAAGCGGCCCGGCGCGGCGACCTGGAGCGTGTTGAGGCGCTCAGTGGCGCTCTGATGCACGCTCCTGACAACTTCTGGATGGCTCCGGAAGCCTTTCCCGCCCTCGACCGGGACATCACGCCCTACTACTTCGACTGGATCGAGCACCCTACGTACGACGACTACTGGGCGCGCTGGTCCATCGACAGCGACTACAGCCGCATCCAGGTGCCGGCGTTGCATGTGGCCGGTCTCTACGACGTGTTCGTTTCCGGGACCAAGCGCAACTTCGTCGGGCTCCGCAGCGGTGCGAGCACCCCCGAGGTGGCCGCACGGCAGAAGTTCGTGGTGGCACCCTTCCACCACATGCCGTGGTACCCGGTTGTCCAAGTGGAGGACGCGAACTCCATGGCCGTCGACGACTGGCAGGTGCGGTTCTTCTCGGAGACGCTCAAGGAGTCGGGCACCGGCACCTTCGAATCCCCGGTCAGTTCGTACGTCCTCGGTGCGGGCTGGCGTGACTTCTCAGCCTGGCCGCCGCAAGAGGCACGGATGGAGCGGCTCTTCCTGCACTCGCAGGGACGCGCCAACACCCGTTTCGGCGACGGCACCCTGGACACCCGGACACCGGGTGACGAGTTGCCCGACCTCTACATCTACGACCCGAACGCGCCGGTCATGAGCGCCGGCGGCCATTCCTGCTGCGTCGAGGAGCTGACGCCGATGGGGCCGGCCTGTCAGTGCCAGCGGGAGAACGGCAAGGCTGTGCTCGTCTACACCACCGCTACACAGGAGCGGGATGTGGACGTGGTCGGCGATGTGACGCTGACCCTCTACGCGGTCTCCTCGGCCACCGACACGGACTGGACCGCGCGCCTGTGCCTGGTCGGCGAGGACGGCTGCTCGCGCAACCTGCAGGAGGGCATCGTACGGGCCGCCTTCCGTGACTCCCTGACCACGCCGCGGCCCATCAGCCCCGGTGAGGTCCATGAGTACGTCATCGACCTGGGCCCGGTGTCGACTCGCGTCCCGGCCGGGGCGCGGCTGCGCATCGACGTCACGAGTTCGGACTTCCCGCAGTGGGCGCGGAACTCCAACTCCGGTTACCCCGGCGACGGAGTGCCTCAGGTGGCCACCCAGACCGTCCTGCACACGGCGGAGTACCCCTCCCACCTCACGCTGCCGGTGCTCCCCGCATAGAAGCGGCATCTCAACCGGTCAGGGAACGTGGAGCCGACTGGCCGGGTGACCTTCGGACTCCACGCGCATGAAGGCAGCGCCTCTCGGCGGCTCGGGCATGGGAATCAAGCCGGACATACCGGGAGGCCCTGTTTCGCCCGCCTTCCGCACCCAGGGCGGCGTGAAGCCGACCGGTGAGTCCGACGTCAAGGGCATTCTGCGCCCCGGGGGACGGGACAGCCACACCGCAGATACCGAGCTCCGGCAGCAACCCATGCCGCGCATTTGCCCTAGCAGTAACCATCATCCGGTGTGTCATCTCAGGAGGAGCCATGTCCCCATCCGCGACTGTGATCACAGGTGCACGGCCGCCGCAACGTGCCGGGCTCGCCCGCGGCAGGCACCGCGGACGAGCAGCGTCCGAACGCCTGCCGGACCTCAGGCTCCCCGGCCAGGGACGGCACCGCCGTCCCGCAGTTCGCAACGCCCCCAGGACCTCGTGAGCCGAGCACCCGCCCCCGGTTCGGATTCCCCGCTCGTCGTCAGCCGGCAGTTGTCCTGACCGCCTCGCGTCGGCGGGATCACACGGGCGCGCCGACGCGGAACGAGTTCACCCCATCCCCGGCAACAAGAAATCCCTCCACATGAGCGACCCCAACGCAGCCTCCTCGGTCTTCCGGCGCAGCTCGCATGAGTTCCTGCTGACCTTCGTCCTGCTGTTCGGCGTGACGACCATCGTGCGGTGGGTCGTCGGCCCGTCCGCGATCTCCGAGGCGATCCCCGGAATCCGCCTGAAGCTGCTCGTCGTCGGCGTTGCCGCCGGTCTGCTGGTCACCGGGCTCATCCTCAGCCCTCCCGGCAGGCGGTCAGGCGGACACATGAACCCGGCGATCTCCTTGGCCATGTGGCGCTTCGAGGTTTTCCCCGGCGCGGCGGTGGCGCCGTACATCGTGGCCCAGCTCGCCGGATCGCTGCTCGGCGTACTCGCGGCGCGGGGCGTGTGGGGCAGCGCCGTCGGCGCTCCTCCGGTGGCCTATGCCGCCCTGCAGCCCGCGCCCGGCTGGTCGACCGCGGGATTCTTCCTGGCCGAGGCGGCGTCCACTGCCGTCATCGTGCTCGTCGTGGGTCTGTTCCTGACGACGCACCGGCTGACGCGCTTCATCCCCTGTCTGGTGGGCGTCCTCGTCTGCCTGTGCATCGTCCTGCTGGGCACGAGCACGGGTGGCAGCCTCAATCCCGCCCGCCAGTTCGGCCCTGCGCTGGCCGCCGGGCAGTACGGCTTCCTGTGGGTCTATCTCCTGGCACCCATGGTCGGCGCCGTCCTGGCGGCGGTGGCGGCGAATCTGCTTCCCGGACGCCTCCGGGCGCCCGCCCACCAGTTGCCCGACGCCGACGGGCCGTCGCTGCGCAACCCCGCGACCCGGTGAACCGCAGCCTCCCGGATACCGGGCCTCTCATCGGATGTCCCGTGGCTGCCCTGGGTCCGTGAGGGGATCGGTCCCCTCAGGGTGCGTCGCCCGTGGCACGCCGACACGTGTCGAGCCGGCGGCGTGCCCACGGGCACGTCCGGATCTCGCCCGCCGGTGAGCCGCGCGCAGGCAAGGCGACGACGGACACCGTGGAGGACCACCTGCGCCTGCCGGCCGCCGGCCCGGAGCAGGCGTGAACCCGCGGGGCCGTGGGCGGTTCGGCTCGGATACCGAGACCGCGGCAACCGATGCGTCCTGGCATACCGTCAGGCGCCCGCCCGTCCAAGAACGCCACAGCACCCCCGTGTCCACAAGAACAGTCATTGAAGTCGCAACTACCTGTAGTGAGAAGTGTGACGATGAATGAGACCCCGGCCGAGGCCACCGTAGAGATCCTGTCCCCGCGCGACGTGCCCCTGGGCGGCCCCCGGGCGATGGGCGTGCGGCGCACCCTGCCGCAGCGATCCCGATCGCTGATCGGCGCGTGGTGCTTCGCCGACTACTACGGTCCGGACGAGACAGCGGTCACCGGCGGCATGGACGTCGCCCCGCATCCCCATACCGGGCTTCAGACCGTCTCCTGGCTCTTCAAGGGAGAGATCGAACACCGCGACAGCACGGGGACACACTCGACAATCCGCCCCGGCGAGCTCAACCTCATGACCGGCGGATACGGCATCTGCCATTCGGAGGTCTCCACCGCGAGCACCGACGTCCTGCATGGGGCGCAGTTGTGGGTGGCACTCCCGGACCGGCACCGGGACACCGGCCCCGCCTTCCACCACTACGTCCCGCAGGCCGCCGCCCTCGACGGAGGCGAGGCCAAGGTGTTCCTGGGCTCCCTCGCCGGTGACACCTCACCGGTCCCGACCTTCAGCCCCCTGCTTGGCGCCGAACTGCGTATCGACCCCGGTGCGACCGTCACCCTCACGGTCGACCCCGCCTTCGAGCACGGCCTCCTGGTCAACAGTGGCGACGTCTCCTTGGCCGGCACGCGCTTGAGCCCGTCCCATCTGGGCTATCTCCCCGTCGGCAAGGACACCTTGACCGTGACCAACCACTCGGACGTACCCGCGGTGACTTTGTTGCTCGGCGGGCCCCCCTTCGGCGAGGAGATCCTCATGTGGTGGAATTTCGTAGGCCGTACCCAGGAGGACATCGAGCAGGCCCGCGAGGAGTGGATGAGCGGCTCCCGCTTCGGAGAGGTGAGCGGGTACCCGGGAGATCCCCTTCCCGCGCCCGAACTCCCGCGGGTGCCCATGAGGCCGCGAGCCTGACACGCCCCCCGTGGACGACGTCCCTCGCGACCCAGCCCACTCGGTGCCGGCGTCAAGGAACCGGCCGAGAAGCCCAGCGGCGTACGCGTGAACTGGATTCCTGGGTCGCGGAGTTGCGGGCATTTGGTGGGCTCCGGGTGCGCTGTGCCGGCGTTCGGCCCGATCTTCTGGCGCGCTCGGAGCCCCTCGAGCCGTTCGCGTCCGGCCGGCTGGCCTCTCCGGTGGCGACGCCTGACGCGAACGATTCATCAACTGGTGGGGCAAGCTGAACGGCAGTGAACGCGGCTCAATGAGACGGAAACTGAGACGGCTCGGCTGGCCGTCGATACGGCTCCGGACCTCGCTCTGGTGCTGCCGCCACGTGGGTGTATGTGGGCGTGGAGACCGTGGCGGACCTGCGAGTGGGGCTTGAGTCGTTGGCCAAGGAAGACGGTGTCTTCGGCCGAGTCGACAGCGGCGATGCGGGCTCCGTCGAGGAGCTCGTGTACGGCTTGGTCCTTGATGCCCAGAAAGCTTGGGCGCCCTATGCGGTCGTGGGTTCTCGGGGGCCGACCCGCCCCGCCGACATCGCCGATGCCCTGACGGCTGTCGACAGGGACGAGGCGGGAACCGTCATGACCTACCTGTCTGCGGGCGACCTGGTCGTTCCCGGCCGGCTGCGTCGTGATCGTGAGCACGCCCATCGAGCGGCGCAGCGAGTGGTGAAGTTGCTGGGACAGGACGCTTGTTTGCGGCCGACCCTCGGAGTCGGGCAGGTGGGTCGCGCGAGCACGGTCAGCAGACTCGGTCGCCGGAACAGCTTGTGGATCGCCTCATCAGCGAGTTCGTCGTCTCAAATTCCGGCGATGACAGGATGGAGCCGCCTACGCGTGTTCCAGCTGGCGGCGAATATCGAGTCGATGATGCCGCAACTCGTGCAGCGTGTGCACTGCGAACCAACGCAGGGATCTCACGGCCATCTCGGGGTAGGGGACGCTCAGAGTGCGTTCCCAGTCCGCGGGCCCGAGCTGGTCGAGTCCGTGCGTGAACAGCAGGGCCGCGTCGTGCAGTTGACGAGCGACATCGGCTGGTTCCTGCTTGATGTATCCGTCGTGTTCGACCCGCTCGTCCCGCCCCATCGGCTCGGTGACCGGCGAGTCGCTGCGTCGCGCGGCAAGTAGCCGTTCTCGCTGGACGAACAGCACATCGCGCATGTGACAGGCGTACTCGAGGGGACTCCAGAGCTGAGGTGCGGCGCGTCGTCGGAGTACGACAGGGTCGGCGCGCAACAGTTCCACGTATTCGGAGACATAGTGGTGGGTCAGCACCGACACTTTATCGGCCAACGCCAGATCGTACTCGTAATCACATTCCGTGCAGTGCAGCATGGTATCCATAATATCTAATCTCGCCCTTCGGAATGAAGGGAAACGATTGTCTCGCTTATTCGCCGTTGAAGCCTGATGACCTCTGGACCCTGGCGCATACAGTCCCGCCCATGACCGAGATCAGGGGAGAACGAGCTGGTAATACCCCTGCAGTTCCCGAATCTCAGTGGTTACTTGGACGGAGTATGCGCTGGGGATCGTGAGGTGCTCCTTGAGCAGGCCCAGTATCAGATTTCCCAAGCGTTCCTTCAGCTCCTCAGGACGGCCTGGCAGAATGTCGACGATTGCGTGAACCATGTGGTGGTGGGGGCTTCCGTCGCCGACAACGGTCTCGTCGAGGGCGAGGAACCGGGTCTTGAATCCCCCCAGCGCACTACTGATCAGGTCGGAGGCCGCAGCGTGCGTGGCCAAGGCGAACCCTCTCCTGTCGAAACCCGCCGCCAGGGCTTCCGGGTACTGGACCGTGATCTGTGGCATGCCTACACCTTCCCGTGATCGAAGAACCCACCAGTGGAGCGGCGGTGTGATCGTGGGTCGAACTCGTCCGAGTCGCTCAGCTCGGACGCAGTGGTCGAGCCTGCCGCGGTCACCGCGCCGCCCACCTCACCCTGCTCCGGCCTAATCGCGGGCATTCTCGCCCGATTCGGAGCTGCCCGGCTCCCGACCCGATACCCCGACACCATCGACATCCGACATCAGCTCGGCGGCGACTCGCGAATCCGGGTCCGAACTGGCCGGGCGTTGCCGGCACACCCCCTCGATCTCCACGAGCAGGTCGGGCCGGCACACGTCGACGTTGAAGTAGGCGATCTCGGAGTCGGCGCGGAAAACCTGCGCGCAGATGTCGCGAACGGTGGCAAGGTGCTCGGGATCGCGGACGTAGACCTTGACCTGGTCGAGATCCCGCGCGGCGTAACCGTGGCCTTCCACGCCGTGCCGGCGCAGATTGTCGCGACCGACGAGTGCGTCGATGTTGCAGAGGGTCTCAAGGGTCTGCCGTGTGACGTCGTCCGCGTGCACGGTGTCCTCACCCAGGATGCTGGCTGTGCCCGACACGAACACGCTCCCCGTCTGCTGCCCCCGCAGGAATGTGGCGCGGGCGAAGCTCGGAGACTTCGGTCCATACCGTGCCGGGTACTTGTAGGCCGGGGTCTGCCGCGGATTTTCCAGGTGGACGGTCCGGCCCTGTTTCGCGGCGAGGACGCAGAGGTCGATGCCGGGACTGAGCGTGCCGATTCCGGTGGCGGCCGGCAACTGCGGGAACTGTTCGGCCCAAGCAGCGAATGCTTCGGCCCGGCCGACGCAGAAGTCGCGGTAGATCTCGACACCTTCCGCGTTCGGGCCGGTGATGTCGCCGATCAGGTTCCACATGCGTACCAGGTGGGTGTAGCCGCTTTCCCAGATGAACCGCAGGGCGTCATCGTACAATTCGCGAACCCGCTCCCGGTACACCGGCTGAGGCCCGAGACGTACGGCGTAGAACAGGTATTCGCCGTCCTCGGAATAGACAGCGTCCCCCGACGTGCCGGAGCGCCCGGGCCGGTCGGTCTGCCAGACCTCCTCGAACGGAGCGCCATGACCGTTCGCCATGTGGGTGGTCAGGCAGGGGATCCCATCGACCAAGGCGGGCTCGGCCGGTCTGTCGGCGAAGATGATCCGCCCCAGCACACTGCCGCCCGTCGCGTCGGCCACACCGGCAATGCTCGGGACCAGATCGGACCGCAGCCCCCGCACACGGTTCCGAAGTCGTGAGTGATTCAACGTAGCTCCAAAATTTGATCATGACGGCGGCGCCCGCCGCGAGGCGCAGCAGGGCGCATCTGAATCGGGTTCCGGCCGACGAATTCGGCCGGCCCACATAAGTGGAACGGCACTCAGAACGGGTCGCAGCAAGCCCGAGTCGCCTGCGTCCTCGGCCATGCGATGCCGCATCCGTCAGCCACCGGACAACTGCCGAGTGTCCTCGGCCGCTGCTGGTCGTTGCCGGAGGATGTGCCGGCGGCCGCGCTCAAGGCGCGACTCCCTCCTCGGTCGCCAGCGCGGCGAGTGCCCGCTGCTCGACCACCGTGGCCAGATCGCCCAGCACCGGAAACTCGAACACGGTGCGGACGGAGACGTCGACGCCCAACGCGTCGAAGATCTCCCGGGTCACCCGGATCGCGGTCATCGAGCTGCCCCCGCAGTCGAAGAAGGAGTCGGAAGCGGCCACCCCCTGCACTCCGAGCACCCGTTCCCACGTTTCCGCCAGAAACTCCTCCACCACGGTCGCGGGCTCCACCCGCTTGCGCGCCGCCGGCTCGCGCCGCGCCCCGGGGAGCGCATCCGGCTCATGCGATGGCGGAACGGGCACCGCGAGCGCCGAGCAGACGCGGTCGGGATGGGCGCTGCCCTCGGTGAGGACCTGGCAGAATCCATCGAGCAACGCCGAGGCGGTCGCGTGATCGAAGCGCTCCACGTCGTAGCAGAGCTGCACCTCGGTCCCGGCGATCGTGTCGTTGACCAGGAAGGTGGCTTCGTTGGGAGCCGCGCCGGAGTCCCGCTCGCCGAGCACGTGGAGCTCCGCGGCACCTGACCGCAGGCGTACCGGCATCCCGGACGGGCGCACCGACAGGACCACCGGGGTCAGCGGTACTCCCGGCGGCCGCACCACGCCAGCGGCGTCGGCTGCGTCCGACAGTGCTGCGGACGGCAGATCGCGGTGCGTCAGTGAGCGGTTGCGGGCCAGCGCCGCCTCTGCCACCACCGTCCGGAAGCTCTGCTCGGGTTCCCACCGCACCCGGACGGGCAGGGTCGCGATCAACGGACCGACCACGTGGTCGAGTTCCACCACATCGCGTCGCGCCGCAGGCACCCCGACGAGAACGTCACGGCTACCGGTCCACCTGGCGAGCAGCACGTCCAACGCCGCCAAGTACACCGCGAAGGGGCTCAGCCCACTGAGTGAACCCAGCTTGCGCACCGCGTCAACCGTCTCCGGAGCGAGTGGACGGCTCAGGCGCTTTCCCCGGCAGCTCAGAGCACCGCCCCGGGCACGGCGGGACACGTCGTACGGTGGCCGCGCGCCGGCCAGTTCCTTCGTCCAGAACTCCCGATCGGCGGTGGTGTTCGCGGCGAACAACGTTTGTTCCCAGCGGGCCACGTCACTCAACTGCACGGCTGGTTCCGCCATCGACTGCTCGGACCCGGCGAGGTGCGTGGCCAGTTCCTGCAGAAGGATGCCGGCGGACCAGCCGTCGAAGGCCACATGGTCCACCGCGATGACCAAGGTGGCCGTGTCCTCCGCGGTCCGGACCAAGGCGGCGCGCAGCAGCGGCACGTCGACGTCGAGCGCGAAGGGCTGCCGGGCTGTCTCGTCGAGGACGGAGGGGATCTCCTCATCGCTCATGGCCTGCGCGTCGTACTCGGTGAAGGGGACCCCGGCCGGCGGGCGAACCTCGCCCGTCACCTCCGTCCCGTTCGCCCGCACCACCGTGCGCAGCGCCTCGTGCCGGACGACGAGAGCATTCAGGGCGGCGGTCAGAGCGGCCGAGTCGACCCGGCCGGTTATGCCGATCGCGAACGCTTCTGCAGTGGCGCCGGGAAAGCCGCTGACCTGGCGAGTCATCCACAGCTGGCGCTGCATGTCGGTCAACGGCACACTCGCGGCGCCGACATGCCGCACCGGTGGTGGCAGGGCCGTCCCGGCATCAGCCAGCCGGCGCGCCAGGCCCGCCACGGTCGGCTCGGTCAGGAACGCTCCGGGCTGGACCGCGGTGCCCAGTTCTGCTCGGACGCGGGCGACCACCCGGGCGGCGGCCAGCGAATGGCCACCCAGAACGTCGAACCGGTCCGACCGGCCCACCCGGGGCAGGCCCAGCACGTCCGCGATGATGGCGGCCACCTGCTCCTCGACCGCGCCGTGCGGCTGCTCACCGTCGCCGCCACCGGTGCCGCCGGTGGCGGGGATGGGAGGCAGCGCTGCCCGGTCCGCCTTGCCGCTCGAGTTCAGGGGCAGGTTCTCCAGCACCATGATGCGAGCGGGGACCATGTAGTCGGGCAGCCTGCCGCGCAGGTGATCGTGAAGCTCGGCCTCGGTGACCGGCGCGGTCCCCGCCGGCGCCTCCACATAGGCGTGCAGCGTGCGGACGCCCTGGGGGTCCGCCGGGGCGGTGGCCACGGCGTGGCGCACGCCCGGGTGCGCGGCCAGTGCGGACTCGACCTCGCCGAACTCCACCCGGAAACCGCGCACCTTGACCTGGTCGTCCAGGCGGCCGAGGTAGTGCAGGACACCATCGACGCGGCGGACGAGGTCGCCGGTGCGGTAGCGCCGCGCACCCAGGGAGGCGGGGTCCTCGACGAATCGCTCGGCAGTCAGCTCCGGCGCGCCGAGATAGCCGCGGGCCACGAGTGGTCCTGCCACCCACAGCTCGCCAGGTGTCCCGTCGTCGACCACCCGCTGATCGGCGTCGCGGACGGTCAGCTCGCTGCCGGCGACAGGCTGGCCGATGGGCGGGTTCCCCTTCTCCGCCCGGCCGATGACGTGTGTGGCGCAGAAGACGGTGCACTCGGTCGGCCCGTACACATTGACGACGGTCTCCACTCCCGGCTGCGCGTACAGACGATCGACCAGCGAGCGAGTGGCCGCCTCCCCTCCGAGGTTCACCCGGCGCACCCCGCTGGGCAGCGGCTGCTCCAGCAGGGCGGCGATCGCGGAAGGCGGCGCGCCGATCATCGTGACCTCGTCGCGGGCCGGCAGCGTCGGCAGGGCAAGGATGTCGTCGGCCAGGACTACGGCACCTCCGGTGCTCAACGGCCCGAAGATCTGGTGGACCGACGCGTCGAAGCTGAGCGATGCGGTGGCCAGTCCCGCTCGCAGATGCGCGGGATCGCTCGTGCGTTCCACCCACCGCAGGAAGGCGACCACTGAGGAGTGCTCGACCGCCACACCCTTGGGTGCGCCGGTGGAGCCGGACGTGAACAGGACGTACGCGAGACCGTCCGCTGGAACAGGGGCGCCGCCGCTGTCGTTCAGGTCCTCGACGATGACGGGCTGGGCACCAGCCGCCGCGCAGGTGGGGGCCAGCTCGCGGGTGGTCAGCACGTACCGGATCGCCGCCAGCCGGACCATTTCCTTCATGCGGGACAACGGCAGTAGCGGGTCGAGCGGGACGTAGCCGCACCCTGCCCGCCACACCGCGAGAATTCCCGCGACCATCCGCTCATCGCGAGGGAGGCAGACACCGATCAGGTTCGCCGCGGGCTCGGCCAGGCCGTGCGCGTATCGGGCGGCCAGGGCCGTCAACTCCTGGTAGCTGGTCCGGCGTTCGCCCGCGATGACCGCTGTGGCAGTGGGAACACGTTCGGCCTGGGCGGCCACAAGATCATAGACAGTCGTCATTGCGTTCTCTTCGAGAATCGGGGCAGGGAGGGTCCAGTTCGCCGGCCGGACTGGTGGCGCCGGAAGCCGACCTGACGCGGTTTCTTTTCGGCGTGGACCGTCTCGGCGCCAAGTTCAGCAGTACCTGTGCGCGACGGGGAAGCCCGGCTTCGGCATTCATACGAAGAACTAACGGGCGCCAGGTTCCGGCAACCGGATCACACACCGGTCAGGATCATCAGCGCAGGCGAGCAAGGGATCTGGGGCTACTTGACCAGGCGCGTGGGTCGGACCCCACCCCGCTCGCGATGACCCAGCAGGTCCGGACCTACGAGAGCGTCCAATCAGCCGCGGATCCGATGATCAAGGAGATGCCTGATGAGCGAGACCATCACCGAGCACGAGGCCGTGGAGGAGCCGGTCATCGAGCCGGCTGCGGAGGCGGTGTCGGACGATCAGTTGGTTCGACGACCGGGAGAGGCTTGGCGGTGTGGCACACCGTCGAGTCGAGGCTCAGGTCCCACACAATCGTGCCCTTCGCGTCGGCCTGTGACCTTCGACTGACAAATCCCTGCAAATCAGCCCATCCGGTCCGGTTGGCCGAGACCTGTGACGGCCTGCACATTCCGTTCCGAACACGACGGACGAGTTAGCATGTCATTAAAGGCTCTTGTGTTGTGCTTCGCACCCTCTATAGGTTTCGCGCTGAAATCAGCTACAAGCAAGCGGAGCACATGTGCGGCCCCAACTGAGCCCTGCCATAGCCGAGGTGGCAGGTTGACGGACGTCCCTTTCTTTCTCTGCCGGAGTGCCCGGGCCGATCAGGGAAGTGTCCAGGACGAGGCCGAAGGCTGTCGCCGTCGAGTGAGGCACCGAGCGGCTCACGTATGCACAACTCGAGGCGGGGTCCGACGAACTGGGCCGCACTCTCCGCGTCGAGGCGCCGTCAGGACTGGCGGTAGCGGTCGCCGTTCCGCGGGGTGTTCAGCTGCCCGTCGTCCTGCTCGACATCTGGAAGGCGGGCCTTCCGCGAGCGGCAATCTGAAACGATTGGTTAAGGCCAAGTACATGTCTATGGTGAACGAAGCCGCACATCACGGCACCACGGTGCTGCGGGCGTCACGGCTGTTCGACGGCGAAACGGTCATGCCGTGGGACGACCCTGTCGTAATCCTCGAAGGATCGACAATAGTCGGAATCGGCCGTACGGCGGATCTGCGGCTTGGCGAGACCGTTGTGGACTTTCCGGGCGCCACCCTCATTCCCGGTCTGATCGATCCCCACGTGCACCTCGCCTTCGACGCGAGCCCCGACCCGGTGAAGTCACTCGCCGATCGCGACGACGATGCTGTCGTGGCCGCGATGCGCGTCGCGGCCGCGACAGCATTGCGCGCCGGCATCACGACCGTGCGGGACCTCGGCGACCGAAACTTCCTGTCACTGGCCCTGCGAGGCGCGACGGACCTGCCGACCATCGTGGCGTCCGGGCCGCCGCTGACCACCGTGGGCGGGCACTGTCATTTCCTCGGCGGTGAGGTCGGGCCCAGCCCCGCCGAACTCCGGGCCGCGGTGCGTGCCCATGTAGAACGTGGTGTCGACATCGTCAAGATCATGGCCAGCGGCGGCACAATGACGACGGCCAGCTCCCCGGAGCAATCACAGTTCGCCCGGGAAGCCCTGCGTGCTGCTGTCACGGAGGCGCACCGGCACGGGATCCCCGTGACCGCGCACGCCCACGGTTACGACGCTGCACTCGACGCGATCGAGGCCGGGGCGGATGGTGTGGAACACGCCGGTTTCTGGTCGGCCGAAGGAGTCGTCGCGCCGGGGCGTGAACTCGTCGAGCGGATCGTCTCCCAGCGCGTCGCGCTCGGCGCCACCGCCGGAGCGCTACCCGGATCTGGCTCGGTGGTGCCTGCGGCCGTATCCCGGAGAATGCCTGAAATCATCGCCAACTTCGCGGCCCTGCACGCGGCGGGAGCGGTGATCGTCGCGGGCTCGGACGCGGGAATCGGCCCGTACAAACCGCACGATGTGCTCCCCTACGCGCAGGATCGGCTGGCCGCATACGGAATGGGCCGGATGGCCATCCTGCGGAGTATGACGTCGGTCGCCGCCAGTGTCTGCGGTCTCGGCCACCGCAAGGGCAAGCTGAAGCCGGGGTACGACGCAGATGTCGTTGTCGTACAGGGCGATCCGATCTCAGATCCCTCCGCCCTGCACCGGATTGCGGCAGTCTATTCCCGCGGCACCCGAGTCGATCCGCAACGCCGGCACCAGGGCCCTGCCTCACACTGAGCGCAGATGCGAACCTTCATGGTTCACACCCACACGTGTCATTTTGCGCCTGCCCGGTCGATGTTCAGCGTGCGCGACATGGCGTGCGCGACAAGGGCTCTCCGTGCCGTCCAGTTCTTCCGAACCCTGAGTTGCCGATGCCCACCTGCTCAGAGATCGAGCCAGGGCAGAGAGGGCTGCCCGAGAGTCCTTGCCCGACCCCGGTCCATCGCGTCGGGATGTTCTGTGTACCGACCCCTCACACCCGCGCCAGGTGCGGGGGGGGGCGTCCACCAACCGCTGCCGGCTCGTGCCTCCGGATGTTCGTCCGGGGCAAGCGGTGGAGGCCGGGACAGATCCGACGGATCAGTCGTCGGGTCTGCCCTGGATCAGGAGCCGGTGCGTTTCCTGCAATCCCTGCGGCAGGTCGTCCGGCGATGCCCACTTGGCCTCCAGAACCTCGAACGCGTCGATCTTCAGCGAACCACCGACGAGCGTCGCGGCATACGCCACCTCCACGCGCAGCCTGAAGCCGCTCTTGAGGTGGACCAGCTCGCCGACCCGGACTTCGAGGCCGGTCTCCTCACGCACCTCGCGGGCGACGGTGTCACGGAAGTCCTCCCCCGCTTTGGCATAGCCGCCGGGCAGGCCCCACGGGCGGTCTTCGGGCCACAGCCGGTGACGCAGCAGCAACACGCGGCCCTCGCTGTCGCGTACAACGCCGGTCACACCGACCATGTATTTGCTGTTCGCCAGCCACATGACCCGCCACTGCAGGGGTCCCCGAATGGTCCGCCACAGTCCGGCGATGATGCGCTTCATGCCATGCCCTCAAGGAATCGGGCCGCCCATGCGTCCCGCGGAAAGGCCACCATCGCGCATCGAAGGGCGACCTTCCAAACACGCCGAGTGGATCCGGCTCTTCCTCGCCCCGGCGGTACTGATGGCGCCCGGTCGGCGCTGGGGGCCGCACTGGACCGGTCGCGGACAGGCCGGCTGCCTGCGTTGGCGGTCGGGCTGTCGCGGTCGGCGGCGCTCCGGAACCGGCCGGTTGGTGTCGGACGTTGCGGGACGGTTGCGACCGGCCGCGCGCAACTCGCGGCAATCTCACATGCCGGCGACCAGAAGCGACGGGTTCCGCGGACGCTGGCGCGATGCGCGAACGCACACCGCTCGGTGCGACACGACCGGCTGACGCAGAACGTGGCTGCGGCGGGTGGCCCCCATGGGGCCCGCCCGCCGCAGCCGCGGCAGACCCCTGATGGCCCGCAGCCCGGCGATTCCGCACCGGAACACGGCCGAGACCGGTCTCGGGGCCGCGCGCTCACGTCACGGTCACGGCCGGTACGCACCCGCGGAATCCCGACCCACTCTCTCGGGCTCTTCCCCGTGTTCGCCCCGAGAACTGTCCGGTGAGGCGCCGGACGGCAAGATGAACGGCCGGCCGGTCGGGCCGTCACCGGCGGCCGTACGTCCCTGGGAATGGCTGTCGGTTCGGCGTCCGCCACCGACCGACTCCCCGCTCCACGTCACGATCAGCCCCGCCAAAAGAATCAAGCTGCCGGTACGCGACCCCAGTGCCGAAGCCCGTCTCCCCCGATCACCGGGACCACGACCCAGTTCAAGCTCGGAGCGAGAGCGGCAAGCAGGCTGGTCCAGCACCTACAGACCCGTCAGGCCGCCTGTCCCGGGGTGCCGGCTCCGAGGAGCGGGCCCAGCATGTCCTTGAGGACGCTGGGGTCGAACTCGGTCGCTCCGGCGGGTGCGGTAGCGGTGGTGGCCGTGTTCTTGAAGCCGAGGACCAGGGGGATGTGGGTGCCCTTGTGCTCGGTGTCGAACTGCCCCAGGTCGAAGTTGATGTTGTTCAGGCTGCCGTCGTTCTCGTTGAGCTGGATCGCCGCGGTGACCGGGATGGACGGCGCGTCCGTGGGGGCGGAGGTGGGCAGGCTGTCGAAGCCAGGAATGTCGCTGAGGACGGGGAAAACCTGGTTCTGGATGTCGTTGATGAGGCCACGGGTGTTTTTGGCCTTGACCTCGACTGTGTCGAGCCCGTTGGCGGTGCCCTTGTCGGTAAGGGTGACGTTCTTCTTGAAGACGTTGGTGAGCGCGTCCTTCAGCTTCTCCTGCTGGGAGGCGTTCAGGGAGGGCGCCGGGCTGGGCGTTGTCCTGCCGCTGAGCTGCTTGGCGAGCTTGGCGAACTTCTCCGGGTCGATGGACACCCAGTCGCCCTTGAGGAGCCGCTTGAGCGGAGCCATGCTGGCCGGCAGGGAGTCGGCCGCCTTCGTGATGTCGTTGAGGCCGCTGGCGGCGGTCTTGGTGTCGGCGAACTCGGCCAGTGCGGCAAGGTTGAACTTGACGTATTCCTTGCCGGAGACGGCGCGAACCTCGGCCAGATTGGTGCCGTCGCCCGTGTGGACTGCGAGCGCCATGTTCAGGCTCGGGTCGATCTTGGCGCTGTTGGTGCCGTCGCCCTTGAGGGCTTCCTTCAGCGGCAGCTTGTCGGTCTTCAGGGAGACTGTGATGCCGAGACCGGCCAGCTGCTTCGCCTGGGCTTTGGTCAGTTTCGGCGTGCTGCTGGTGTCCTGGGCGTCGAGGGCCAGGACCTGGTCCACGGTCGCGTTGAAGCGGAAGTCGACGGTGACCGCGTTGCTGTTGCCGAGCTCGGTGAAGGCGCCCTGGACCTTTTGTGCCGTGGTGAGTTCCTTGACCGTGCCGCAGGCGGTGGCCGCGGTAGCGACAGCGACGGCTATCGACAGGGTGGTGACAGCGAGGCGGGCACGCATGGCCGGCTCCTTCAGGAAATGCGGGCAGAACCATGCTGCCTGCAGGATGTAGGGCACATCTTATCTGGTGTTTAACTACGCCTGAGAACGCGAGCGCGTCCGTAGTCGTTGCGTCGGTTCGGTCAGGCCAATCGGTGCCCGGAGCTTGTACCGTGCGCCTGTCGACTTGCTCGTTCGGGCATGGTCCTTGCGTGAACGCGAGATGCAATCGCGCTCCGGTATTCCGCTCGGGTCGTCGACCCGCGCGTCGGACAACGCTTCCGCGAAAGGCGTTCGCATGCCCTTCTCCTCGGCCGAGTCGTGGTTCCGCCAATACTCCGGCGGAGACCATCCCGCCTTGCGGCTGGTCTGTTTCCCCTTATGCGGGTGGCGCGGCGTCGTTGTTCCACGGATGGGGCTCGCGGTTGCCCGACGGTGTCGAACTCCTGACGGTCCAGTACCCGGGACGCGAGGACCGCCGGCGTGAGGAACTCATCGGGGACATGGGCGAGTTCCTCGACCGGCTCTCCAGTGCCTGGGCCGAACTTCCCGAGGTTCCCTCTGCGTTCTTCGGGCACAGCATGGGAGCCATGGTGGCGTACGAGTTGGCCACCCGGCTCGACGACCGGGCAGGGCCCGGTCCACCTGTTCGTCAGCGCCGCGCATGCGCCTGGTACGGGCACGGTGCCGACCGATGCACCGCCGGAGGAGTTGGCGCATCACATCGACCGCCACTTCGGCGGGCTCCCCGGAGATCCGCGACGACGAGGCCTGGGCCCGCCGGTTGACGCTGCTGCCGGGCGTGGACTTCGCGTTGTACCGCTCGTACCGTCCGCGTCCGGGCGCACCGTGGCGGCTCGGCGCGGCCATCACCGGCTTCGCCGGGGACCAGGACCAGGTGGTGCCCCCCGCGGACATGGTGTCGTAGCGGAGCGCACCGCTGCGGGGTTCGAGCTGCGCAACGAGCCGGGGACCCACCTGTTCACACGTGAAGGGTGGGTCCCCCGTCGTCGACACCGTCAGCGCCGTGCCGCGCCCTCGGCTGCTCGGCTGAGCACCGCCGCCTCCGACTCGTCCTGCAGGGCGTCCGCCTGGCCCTGCAGGACGTCGAGGTCCTCGGATATGACGCTGCCGGTCGGGATGTCGGGCAGCCTGTCCTCGATGCGTCGCAACGGGCGGTAGCGCAGCCCGAGGACGCCCCAGCAGGACAGCAGGAGCCCGCCCGTGATCATGAGCAGTCCCATGCCGCGGCTCGGTCCGTCGCCCAGTACGGCGTGCAGCACGTGGTTTCCGCTGACCAGCGGTCCGAAGACGTGCTCGTTGAGCACCGGGGTCAGCAGGAAGCCGAGCGGCATCATGGCAGTGGCCAGCATCTGATTGGTCGCCACGACCCGGCCCTGGAGATCCAGGCCGACCTTCGCCTGGATGATCGCCAGCCAGTGCGCGTTGAGCACGGCGTTCAGCGCCCACCACAGGAACAGGCCGATGCCCATCAGCACCGGCGCCGGCCGCAGGCCGATCAGGACGGTGGCCAGGCCCATGCCGACCGTGGTGGCGATCATGCCGTCCGCGCGGCGGCGGGTGCCGCCCCAGAAGGCCATGGCCAGTCCGCCGACCGCGGCGCCCAGTCCTCCGGCGGCGGTCACCAGGCCGAGGACCGCCGGGGTGCTGAAGGACAGCACCAGCGGGGCGGTGAGCACCGTGGTGGTGGCCGTGATGTAGTTGACCACCACGAAGAAGACCACCATCGCCACCATGGGTTTGCGGCGCGTGATGAAGCGCCAGCCGCCGGTGATGGCGGAGGCGAAGGTCTCCCGTCGCTTGCGGAAGAGGCGGTCCGGGAAACGCACGGCCAGCAGGACCGCCGCACCGCCCGCGAGGCCCACGAGGTCCAGCGCGATCACGCCGCTGAGACCGGCCAGTGTGATGAGCGCTCCGCCGAGGACGGGGGCGATCAGCGTGCTCAGCGCGGTGCCGAGTTGCGCCACGCCGTTGGCCTGCGCCAGGTAGGGCTTCGGTACGAGCTGGCCGACGGCCGCGAGGTAGGCGGGGCGCTGGAACGCCGCGGTGAGCGAGGTGAGCCCGGCGAACACCGCGATCTGCCACACCTGGAGCGCCCCGGCGGCCGCGACCGCGGTGAGCGCGGCCAGAGCCGTGCCGTAGACGGCCGTGCAGCCCAGCATGACCTTGCGCCGCTCGTACCGGTCGGCCACCGCGCCTCCGAGGGGGGCGCCGAGTACGGCGGGCAGCAGGGCCAGCATGGTGATCATCGAGTAGTAGCCGACGTTGTGGGTGCGCTGGTAGACCCAGACGCCGAGGCCGAAGGCGGTCAGGCTCGCGCCCGTCAGCAGGATCGTCTGGCTCAGCGCCAGCAGGGCGAACCTCCTCAGATCCCGCAGGTCCTGGCCGGCGGGCCTGCCGGGACGTGCCGGGACGCCGGGTGGCGTGCTGCCGGCAGTGGCGTCCGCGGCCGGAGGGGCGGTGATCCGTCCGGAGATCAGGTCCGCCAGTCGGGCCGCCTGATGCTTGACGAAGTAGTGGCCGGCGTCGGGGATCCGGACCAGGTCGACCCGGTCCGCGAAGGCGTACCACTCGGCGTACCGCTCCTGGGACAGTTCCGTCGTGCGGTCTCGGTCACCGATGACGCACAGTACGGGCGTACGCAGGCGTGCCGCCTCGGGGGCCGCGAGGCGCGCGCTGAACCAGTCCACGGCCTGGCGCACGTCGTGCCGCACGCCGCGGATCACGGCCTCCTCGGTCGCCTCCTCCAACTGGCCGCCGAGGGCGGAGAGGACCTCGCGGTAGGCCCGGTCGGAGGTCCAGCGGTCGCTGGGGAACCAGCGGTCCACCAGGGAGGAGAGGCGTCCGGGCAGTCGGGCCGTCGGGAAGGACGCGCCGAGGACGACGCCGGCCAGTTCGGTGCCGCGCGCCTCGAGTTCCAGGGCGAGGCCCACCGCCGTGGCCGTGCCCACGCAGTGCCCGTAGACCAGCACCGGTCCGTCGCGTCCGGCGAGTTCGTCCCGGCAGCCGTCGATCAGCTCGGCAAGGCTCGGCATGACCTCGTCCGGACGGGCCGGGTCGTGCCCCGGCGGTTCCAGGGCGAGGACCTCCGCGTCGGGGTGACGCGCCGCCAGCTCGGCGGCCAGCGGGCCGTATGAGGCGGCGGAACCGCCCGCGTACGGGACGCAGAGCACGGTGAGTCCGACGGTGGCCCCCTGCGCCGGTCCGGCCAGCCGCTGGAGCAGCCGGGTGTCCCGCTCGGCGGGCCCGTCCAGGAAGAGCGCCAGGTCGCGCACCGTGGGGCGGGTGAACAGGTCGATGACCCGAAGGTCCGGGTCGATGGCACGGGCGGCCCGCAGGGCACGGAAGGAGTCACCGCCGAGGGCGAAGAAGTCCTCGTCGACGTCCAGTTCGGCGTCGGGGAGCTCCAGCACCTCCTGCCAGACGGCGGCGATGCGGCGCTCGGTCCCGGTGCGCGGCGTGACCCGCTCGGCCGGGGTCTGGCCCGACGGCTGGGGCAGGGCGGCGCGGTCCACCTTCCCGTTGGGGGTCAGCGGGATCGCGGGAACGGCCATCAGCGCGGTGGGCACCATGTGGCTCGGCAGGTCGGCGCGCAACGCGGTGCGGGCGGCCTTGATGTCCAGTTCGTCACCGGCGGGGACGAGCCAGGCCGCGAGGTGGCGCTGGTTGCCCGAACCGACGGCCAGGACGACGGCCTCGCGTACGTCGGGCAGGGCGCGGCAGGCGGCAGCGACCTCGCCGAGTTCGACCCGGTAGCCGCGGATTTTGACCTGGTCGTCAAGGCGGCCGAGGAACTCGATGAGGCCGTCGGCGCGCACGCGGACGCGGTCACCTGTGCGGTAGCAGCGGCGGGTTCCGTCCAGGGGGTCCGGGACGAAGGCCCGATCCGTGGCCTGCTGGTTGCCGAGGTAGCCGCGGGACACACCGGGGCCCGCGATGAGGAGTTCGCCCGGAACGGTGGGCGGCAGCGGCCGCCCCGCCGGGTCCACGACGAAGCAGACGGCGTTGGGGAAGGGCGTGCCGAGCGGGGCCACCGGCCCGCCGCGCCAGTCCGGATCCACTTGGCCGAGGTCGCAGCCGAGGACCGAGACGGTGGTCTCGGTGGGGCCGTAGTGGTTGTGCAGGACCAGGTCGGGGCGGGCGGCGCGGATGCGGTCGGCCAGTTCCCACGGGCAGGGCTCCCCCGCCAGTACCAGGGTGCGGCGCGGCAGGACGGCCGCCAGGTCGCCGTGCCCGGCGAGGAGTTCGATGTGGCTGGGCACCATCTTGACCACGTCCACGGGGTGCGTGGTGAAGTACGCGGCGAGCCGCTGCGGGTCGGTAGCGGTCTCGCGGTCGACAAGATGCAGGGTTCCGCCGCTGATCAGGGCGCCGAAGACCGACAGGTAGCCGAGGTCGGCGGCCGCGGTGGACAGCAGGGCGAAGGAACTGCCGTGGCCGTCGACGCGTTCCAGTCCTCCGTGCGTGTAGTGCACGAGGCTGCGGTGCTCGACGGCCACGCCCTTGGGGGTGCCGGTGGAGCCCGAGGTGAAGATCACGTACGCGAGGTCGGCCGGGGAGGTCCCGGGGTCCGGCCTGGTGTCGGGAAGCGTCGCGTCCGCGGCGGTCTCACCGATCAGGGTGCGTCGGGGGGCGGTGGCGCGTGCGGCGAGACCGGACTGGACGAGCAGGTGCTCGCTCCCGGCGGCCGCGAGCGTGGCCGCCAGCCGCTGGTCGGGGTAGGAGGGCTCCAGCGGTACGAAGGCCGCTCCCGCCTTGAGGGTTCCGAGGACGGCGACCGCCAGGTCGAGACCGCGTTCGGCGAGAACGGCGACCGGGTCCTGGGGTCGGACTCCCGTCGCCAGCAGCCGGTGGGCCACGCGGTTGGCCCGGCGGTCCAGCTCGGCATAGGTCAGCGAGCCCTCGGCGGCCACCACCGCCACGCTGTCGGGAGTGCGGTCCGCCCAGTCCTCGATCAGGGCGTGCACGGGGCGGTCCAGCGGGAAGCGCCGGACCGGACCGTGGACGACGCCGGCGCCGGGCTCGTCGAGCGCGAGGGCGCCCACGGGGGCGTCGGGGTCGGCCAGCAGCGCGTCGAGCAGCCGCCGGTACCAGTCGGCGAGCCGTTCAGCGCTGTCGCGCTCGAAGCGCTCGGCCCGGTACTCCAGGACGCCGCTGAGGGTGCCGTCGGACTCCCGCTCGAAGAGCTGGAGGGCGAGGTCGGCCTTGACCGAACCGGTCGGCACCTCGCGGAACTCCGTGGTGAGGCCCGCGAAGAGTTCGCTGACGTCGGGGCGGCGGTAGAGGTTGGCCATGGTGTCGAACAGCGGGTTGACACCTGCCGAGCGCTCCGGTCGCACCCGTTCCACCACCCGCTCGAACGGCACGTCTCCGTTGCCGATGGCGTCCAGGACGGTGCTCCGCACCCGTTCGAGCAGCGTCCGCCCGGAGGGGTCGCCGGACAGGTCGGTGCGCATCACGACGGTGTTGACGAACAGGCCCACCGCCCGGTCGCTGCCGGGGTTGCGTCGGCCGCCGTCCGGGACGCCGACGGGGATGTCCGTGCTGCCCGAAACGCGGGCCAGCAGGGTCTGCCAGGTCGCGAGCAGCACCATGAAGGGTGTGCAGCCGGACGACGAGGCCAGTGCACGCAGCCGCGCGTGGAGTTCGGCGGGGAAAACCAGCGGCACCGAGCCGCCCAGGTCGGAGGGGACCGGACGGTGCGGACGGTCGGCGGGCAGGTCGAGTCCCGCACCGCAGCCGGACAGCCGCTCCTCCCACCAGCCCAGGCGGGCGTCCTCAAGTTCCGCGGGCAGCCGGTCGGCGACGTCCGCGTACTGCGGTGCCGCCTGCGGTACCGGACCGAGTCCGCGGCGGGCGGCGTACAGCGCGGCCAGGTCGGCGACCATCAGGCCGTTGGACCACGCGTCGGTGGCGATGTGATGGACGACCAGCAGCAGCGCATGGTCCTGCTCGCCCACGGTGAAGCAGGCGGCGCGCAGGGGGCACTCCTGCTCCGGCGCGATCGGCCGGCGGACGCGTTCGCCGACCTGGCGGTCCAGTTCCTCGTCGGGGTCGGGGTGGGCGGTGAGGTCGACGTCCTCCACGGGAACGTCGGCGACGGCGCGGGTCCGCAGCACGGGCCGTGGACCGGAGGCGTCCACGACGCCGCGCAGCACCCGGTGGCGCTCGGCGAGGTCGCGCACCGCGCCGAACAGGGCCTCCCGGTCCAGGGGGCCTCGCAGCCGCAGCAGCACGGGTACCAGGTAGGCCGGGCTTTCGGGCTGCAACTGTGCCTGGAACCACAGGCGTTCCTGGGCCGTGCTGAGCGGCGCGGTGGCGTCGTCGTCGCGGGGGGCGCCCTGCCGGGCGGCCGCGGCTCGAGTGGCCAGCAGGGCGCGCAGCCGGTCCTGGTCGCTGCCCGGCGAGTGGATGGTGGACGGCGTCATCGGGCACCGCCTTCCGCGTCGAGGGGCGGCAGGGAGACCCCGAGCCGGTTGTGGATCTCGGCGGCCACGCGTGGGCCCGGCAGGCTGTGCCCCCCGAGCGCCACGAAGCGGGCCTGCGGATCGCCTGCCTCGGAGGCCTGCGGGAGGGACTCGTACCAGATCGACGCCACGGCGTCCGGGTCGTCCTCCTCGGCGGAGGCGCCCGTCCGGCCGGAGCGTTCGCGCAGGAGGCGCTGGAGCAGCGGACGTCCGCCGTCCACCGGGCCGGTGCCTGACGCGGACCGCTGCGCGTTCAACTGCTCCTCGGCTCGCTGCCGCAGGAGTTTGCGGTCCCGCTTGCCGCTGCTGCTGAGGGGGAGTTCGGCGGCGATGAGGAAGCGGGTCGGCACGTAGGCGGGCGGTACCCGGTCGGCCAGGTGCTCGCGGAGCCTGCGGGGCAGGCCGTCCCCGGCCGGCGTCCCGGCGGCGTCGGCGGTGGGACGGACCCAGGCCACCAGTTCCACGTCCTCGCCCACCTTGGCCGCCACCACGGTGCCCTCGGCCACCTCGGGGTGACCGTTCAGGTGGTGTTCGACCTCCTGCGGTTCTATGCGCTGGCCGCGGATCTTCACCTGGTCGTCGACTCGGCCCAGGTACTCGAGGCCGCCGTCCACCACGCGCACCCGGTCTCCGGTGCGGTACCAGACAGGCACGGACGCGTCGGCGTCCGCGGGGACGAAGGCCCGCTCCGTCAGGTCCGGCCGGTTGAGGTAGCCCAGGGCCAGTGGCATGCCACCGATGCGCAGTTCGCCTTCCTCCCCGGTGGGGACCGGCTTGCCGTCGCCGCCGAAGACGCCGAGGACACAGTTGTCGACAGGCAGCCCGATGAGGACCCGGTCGACGTCGGCGGCGTCCTGCGGACAGGTCCAGTGCGTGACGTCGATGGCCGCCTCGGTGGGGCCGTACAGGTTGTGCAGCCGGGCGGGCAGGCTCGCGGTGAAGTCGCGTGCCACGGCGACGGGCAGGGCCTCGCCGCTGCAGAAGACATGTCGCAGCGAGGTGCAGTCCCGCGCGGCGGGCCCGCGCAGGAACTCGCGGAGCATCGACGGCACGAAGTGGCACACGGTGATCCGGTGGTCCTGGACGGCGCGCGCCACCAGAGCCGGGTCGCGGTGCTCCTCCGGCGGCAGGAAGACGCAGGTGGATCCCGAGATCAGCGGGAGCCACAGCTCCCAGCCGGAGACGTCGAAGGTGACCGGGGTCTTCTGCAGGATCCGGTCCTCCGGCCCGATGTCGTAGGTGTCGCGCATCCACAGCAGCCGGTTGCACAGCGCCAGGCTCGGCAGCACGACGCCCTTGGGCGCGCCCGTGGAGCCGGAGGTGAACAGGACGTACACAGGCTGGTCGTCGGCCACCTGCGGCAGCGGATCCGCCACGAACCCGGGGCCCCCGAAGTCCGCCGCGACACGCAGCGCATCGACCTCGACCGTGCGCAGTCCGTGCTCGGCCAGCACCGGTCCGGCCTGCCCGCCGACGAGCGCCACCCGGCTGCCCGCGGTCTCCAGGACGGCGGCCAGCCGGGCCGGCGGCTCGTTCGGGTCGACGGGCAGGTAGGGCAACCCGGCCTTCAGAACGCCCAGCAGCGCCGCGAGAAGCCCGTTGCTGCGGGGCACGGCCACCACCACCGGCACGCCCTCCGGAGCCCGGTCACGCAGGGTCCGGCCGATGGCGTCCGACCACGCGTCGAGCTGCCGATAGGTGAGGACGTCCACCCCGGACCGGACGGCCGGGCGGTCCGGGTGCCGCTCCGCCACGTCCCTGATCAGTCCTGGCAAACCGGTCGGACAGTCCCTCATGACCTTGGGTCCCGCAAGTTCCACGGATCCGGCACCCGGAATGTGTTGCACGTCCTCTGCTCCTCTCGCCCGGACAGGGCCGCGAGTCACACTAGGAACAGCCGGTCGAACGCCACAGAGGTGCTGATGAGACCTTAACAACCGTGCTTTTCAGACCTCTTGTCCGTGTTCACCTGAATGCGCCGGGAAGTGCGACGGGCGTGGCGGCAGCTGTGGTGAGTCAGGAAGACAGCCGTTGCACGGACAGGGGGGCAACCGATCCATGAGGGCCGACTGGGCGATCGGGCCGTACGCCCCGGCCGCCCTGGGCCGTGCCCCTCGAAAGAAGTGGGAATCGGGTGGGCCCGATCCGGAGGACCGGGGCCCGGGCACCCCGCGGGCCGGTGACGGCGATCCACCGCGGCCATCATCTGGGACCGCTCTCATTTTTGATGGCGCCCTGACGACAGGTCCGGGCGGACACCGCATCCCGGCATCGGCATGCGGGTGTGGGTTCGTCCGCCGTACCGCGCCCGGCCCGCGACACGGCGGCCCGCGCGGAGGAGGACCACCATGGCTGGGGCTCCGGGTGGCGAGGTCGCTGTCCGCGTCGTAGGTCGCGGAGAAGACGCCGGCGACGGAGTCGGGTGCGGGAGGTTCCAGACCGCGGGAGTCCTTGGCGGTGTCGTCGGTGCAGGTGGTCGTCGACGGTGCGGGGTCGGTGGTCTCCGTCATGCGCGCGAAGGCGGAACCGCACGGCTCTCCCGTGTCGTTCCACAACCCTGGTGCCGCGGGCCGCGCTGCTGACGCCATTCTGACGACATCGGGCACGCACGTCACGGGGCATCAGGAATTCATCAAGCTCGCCCGGCCCGGCGTCAAGGCCTCGCCAGGGAAACTCCGCGCCCGCCGGCACCGCGCGACAGTGATGGCTCGCGAGGCAGAGTGGCGCCAAGGCCGCTCCGGGGGCGCGAAGGGGAGACACTGCGCGATGCCGGACACGGTCGCCGTTGCCGCACTTCAAGGGACCCCTTCTTCAGGTCCGGAAAACGGGCCGGAAGTGCCGTCGAATCCCGACGGCCCCCACAGATCGCGCCCCTTCCCGTCATCTCCGACCACTCCCCCGGGGTGATCGCAGCCGTCCCGCCACCACCCCGGCACCGTCCCCTCCCGGCTCCGACTGCTGCGTGCCGTGTTATGCGCGACTGCGGCCGGACTGGCGGGCATCCTCACGGCGGGCGGCATCACGCTGAGCGGATCGTGGTCGGACATACGTCACCACTCCGCGCCTCAGGTGACCAGTGCCACGGGCCTGTACTTCACCCTCAACGACATGGACGCCCAGCTCGCCAACCGGCTGATGCCGGGGGTCCAGCAGACCGAGGCCTCCGCGCTCTACGACCAGCGGCGTGCCGAGGCCGCCGGCCACCTCCGTGAACTCGCGGAAGCGGCCGGGGACGATCCGAAGGCCGAACGCGACGTTGCCGAGGCCATCAGCGACCTCGGCGCCTACGAGGAACTGGCTGCCCGCGCCCTGTTGCTCGGCGAGCAGGGCCACCGCCCTGCGGCGGTGGCCACGTACAACTCCGCCTCGGACCTCATGCGCACGCATCTGCTGCCGGAGGCCGATCGCCTGGTCACCGTCAACGACGCCGCCTTCGAGCGCACCTATCAGGACAGCTCGGGCACCCAGTCCGCCATCCGCATCGCGTTCCTCCTGACCACACTCGTACTGCTGGCGCTTCTGACCGCACTGCAGCTCTACCTGTTCTCGCGTTTCCGTCGCGTGATCAACCCCGGTGCGGCAGCCGCCAGCGCCCTCGTGCTCGTTGTGCTGGTCACCGGGCTGGTCGAGATCTCCGGCCAACGCGAGCAGTTGCGTATCGCGCGGCATGACGCCTTCGATTCCGTCGTCGCCCTCACACGGGCGCGGGCGGTCTCGTACGACGCCAACGCCGACGAGTCCCGATACCTCCTGGACCGCGCCGGCACCGCCGGGCACGAACGGCACTTCCTCGTCACGAGTCAGCAGCTCATGAACCTGCCCGGTGCCACTGTCGGTACCTACGATGCCGACCTCGCGGCTGCCTTCAGCAGGTACCGCGCCGACCATACCGACCTGCCCTTCACCGGCTATTTCGGCGACGAATTCCGCAACATCACCTTCACCGGCGAGCGGTCCGCAGCAGAACGTGCACTCCTCGCCTACCAGGTCTACCAGCGTGACGACCGCACCATCCGTGAGCTTGCCTCCTCCGGGGATGTCGCCAAGGTGATCTCCTTCTGCACCAGCCATGCCCCCGGAAACTCCAACTACGACTTCGACCAGTACGACACCGCACTCCGCCAGCTGATCTCCATCAACACGTCCGCCTACGAAAACGCCTCCGCCAGGGGCGCGGACCGGGCGCTGACCACGTACGTGGGCCTCGCCGGAACCGCACTTTTGGCCGCAGGACTCGTGGCCCTGGGACTGCGCCGCCGATTCGCCGAGTTTCACTGAGCCGCCAAGCAGGGGTCTGCGGACGCCGCCGAGCCCACAGGTCCGGCCTGACCACTGGAGATCACTGGTTCGCGCACAGGGGTGTCGGCGCTCCACCGGTCGGCCGAGTCCCCGCCATGCAGCCCAACTGACAGACGGGCTGATCGATGTGCGACAGCCGAATCCTGAAGACCTCTGTTCGGCAGGGCCAGGAGTAATCGGTCGATCAGGATCGGTGGGCGCACCCACGTCCCGGCCATGGAGCAGGCGCCGGCCGACGGGGCGACGGCGTTCATCGAGGCGGTGGAGGGCGTGCTGGCCGGGTGCGGGTATCCGGCGGGGCTGCGCCGGGCGTGGCGGCTGGCTTTCGGCATCACCTTGCCGCCCGGGGTGGAAGTCGACGCCAACGGCCCGGTCCCGGGTTTGTGAAGGCTCCGAACAATTTCCGAAACACAAAAATAGAGCAATGAAATCGCATTGACCATCGCTTTCCGGCATCACTTCTTCCATACGCGAAAACGTGGACATGCCATCGCTCGTCTGGTCTTTGTGCGCTTGCCGTGGCTTCAGGTTTCCCAACTTCCCACGCCTGGGGCAGGATTGATTCTAGGTGGCACCTACCGTGCCAGACTCGGCGAAGGAGCGATGAATTTCGCTTGACGTGACGAATCGCACGTCGCACAGTTGATTTCGACATCAAAAGATGACTTCCGCAATGCGGAAGAACCAAGGACGGGCGGAGTTGTGATCCATGCAACTGTGTGCATGTCGAGGGCATCACCGCACCGGTGACGGGCCTCATCCAGTCTCGCTGTCCCCTCAGGGCAAGTAGACGTAATCCTCCTGCAGTTCCGCGACGCCCAGTGCGGCGCTTTGATTTTTCCTTGCTGCCTCTCCACCTGGCCGATTGACCTTGGTCGCCGGCCTCAGGTCGTTGGACCCATCTGGTTGGGAAAACCGTTCGCTGGGCAGGTGGCACAAAAATCATGCACCCAGCGGGAAGCAGCCATCCCATAAGAATCCGATCACTCACGGTCCGCCATGTACTTCTTCTCACGCGTTCCTGTCACAGAACCCCCGACCGGCCACAGGGCCCGCTTGTTCCGGTCCTCCGGCCTTGGCCCCCGTGCGTGGCGCAGAGCCCGCGACGCCGGCGCGCCATCCGGGAAAAAGCGCGGTCAGGTCTACCCTTCGCTCCTGCTGATCGCGGCGATCACCACGGGCGCGTTGCTCGCTCCTTTGACAGTGCACCTGTCCGGACTGCTGGTGGCGGCCCCCACATTGACGGGAACCCGCGCGCGAACGCGCCTCACGGCCGTCATCGCGCTCATCACGACCGCAGCGGTGGTGGTCATCGACCGGCACGACGGACTGCTCCACTCGCCGCTGCTGCCCATTCACATCGGAGCAGTACTGACCGTTTCGGTTTTCGTCCTCGCCACAGCAGCCCTGCACCAGCGCGACCAGAAGGAACTCGCCCGAGTACGGGCTGTCTCCGAGGCGGCCCAGCGGGTTCTGCTCCGGCCGCTCCCGCAGGAGCTGGGTCCCTTCCGCGTTGCCTCGACATACCGCACAGCAACAACACAAGCCCTGGTCGGGGGTGATTTGTATGCGTCTTCCCGTGCCGGGGAGATCACTCGCATCCTCATCGGAGATGTGCGGGGCAAGGGCCTTCCCGCCGTCGAGGACGCGTCGGTCGTCCTCGACGCATTCCGTGAATCGACGCATCAGCAGCGCACGCTACCCGGGCTGGCGGCCTCGCTGGAACGCAGCGTCCGCTGGCACCTGGGCGAGCTGGCAGACGAAGGCGATCCCCAGAGCGCCGAACGGTTCATCACGGTCCTGCTCATCGAACTCGCCGATGAGGAAGAGATCGTCAGGGCCGTCAGCTGCGGTCATCCACCGCCCCTGCTGCGCCACCACAGCCAGGTGACGCCGTTGCGTATGATCCGGCCCGCCCCGCCGCTGGGGCTCGCGGGAGACACCCCCGACGCCTTCAACCTCGAAGTTGCCGCTTTCGAATGTGGCGACACGCTTCTGCTCTACACCGATGGCCTTTCCGAGGCCCGTAATGCCGCAGGGGACTTCTTCCCCGTCCTCGACCGTGCCACAACATGGACGTGGGACTCCCCCGGTCGACTCCTGCAGTACGTCAGCAGTGACGTGGGCACCTATGCAGGGCTGCAACTCCGGGACGACCTGGCCATCGTCGCCATCCAGCGCACCCTGCGCTTCGGAGATGCACGCTGAGCGTTTCGCTTCCGCGTCTCCAGCATGTCAGCCAACGGCTGAACTTGTGCGTCGCGCCTGATGTGCTCGGCCGTGCGGGAATGTGTGGGCTGTCACGCAACTCCCCGGCCCGACCCGCGCGGGGGCCGCCGAACTCCCAGGGCTCCCCGCACGACACCTCCCCGGCCTCGCGGCCGACACCGATCCCCGGGCGCGGGCCGCAGTCTGTGCCCGGTGGGAGAACCTCGCTGCGCCACTGCGCGAGCGGCTGCTGACCGACACCGACCCCGAGGTGCGAGCGGCCCCGCTGCTCGCCCACCACACCGGCGTACCCATGCCTCGCGAGGCCTTCGCCGCTCTGCCCGACCCGCGGCAGGCGCTCCAACGGTGCCGCCTGGCGCCCGACCTGGAGGCGGAGCTGATCCGGGACGGGGAGGTGGACGTGCGTCAGGCGCTGGCGGGTCTGGCCTGGCCAGGCCAGGCCAGGCCAGGAAGCGTTATCCACATGGCATCCATGCCGTGGCTTTACGAGCCGGAGGCGACACCACCGCCGCCGACGGGCCGGGGTGGGCCACAGGGGTTGAGCTGTCACTCACATCCCGGGGCGGCGACCTGCGGCATGTGCGCCTGGTGCTGTGTTCACTGCCTCGGCACACCTTGGCCATGGTCTGGGCAACGAGCAGCGGCTGGGCGTCGTGAAGTGCGTCCACACGGCCACTGGAAAACGGTGGGCGCGGCCGGGGAAGGGCCCCGGCTGTGCACAACGCCCTGTAGGCCGCCATGCGCCGGGATGTGATGTCAGGGCTCTCGGCTCGGCCAGCGCGATCGACACGTCGATCGCGCTGGTACGCCGACGGGGAGATCAGGTGAGCCGAAGGTCGCGGCGCAGGACAATCTGCGTGATGTGCCGAGTCCTTCCTCGGACCACAGGTGCTGTCGCGGAGCCGGGGGCAGCGAGCCGCAATTTCGGGTCCCCCGATCGCCCCCGCTTCCTCGGGAAACTCTACCGACGCAGGCGGTCCCAGAACGAACAGTGGTGTGCGGAGGCCGCATCGACGGGGTGGATTCCGCCTGGTCCAGGAGTCAATGACTGCACCGACCGTGCGTGAGGGGACGCAGGGCGGAGGACAGGCCAGAGCGGGGCGTCGGGGGCGTTCGGGTTGCCGGTGCGTGCGAAGTTCGTCCAGTAGTCGACCATCCGGTCCGACAGGGTCCGCTGAGCATCGGCCAGCGGCCGCTCGGTGGGGATGGAGGAGAACAGGTACGGCATCTCGAAGCCGTGCGCCGCACCATAGGGGAAGCCCGGGTTCGCCGGCAGACCCGTGGGGACCGGAGCGTCCGGATCGTTGAACTCGTAGCCGTAGACCGGCAGGCCGGGGGCATTTGCGGCGATGGCCCGGCCGGCTGCCAGTGTGGTGCATGTGAGAGATCGGTCGGTCAGCACCGCGGCCCAGGCCAGTGCGGGCGTGGGATGGCGTGCTGCCGGATACCGCGCCTCAATGGCCGGGGCCGCACGCCCGAAGGCGTCCACCAGACGGGCGCGATAGTCGTTCTCGGTGCGGATCGGGAACGCCGCGAGCGACAGGCCGACGAACATCCGCATCTCGTCGTGGTTGGTGCCCTGGACGACCGGCACGCGGTGGAAGCGTCCCGACGTCAACGCCTGGTCCGGCGCCATGGGCAGCAGCGTGTTTCCGAAGGCGGGCCGGTTGAAGGACTGCATCAGTTCCGCGGTGGCGAGGCGATCCGTGCTCTGCCCGCGCAGGCATGCCAGCACCTGGTCTGCGCCGCCCACTGTGCAGCCCAGTTGTCGGGCGGCCTGTGCACCGGCCGTCTGGACGGCGCGTTGCGAGGCGAACGGCTCGTACGCCGGGGTTCCTGGTCCAAGAGCGCCCCGTGGGAAGGACATGAGGCAGGAACCGCTCTGAAGTACGGCCCGTTGGAAGAGTCCGACGGCTGTCGGCGAGGTGAGGTGGGCACAGATGCTGAGGGCGCCTGCGGACTCGCCGAACAGCGTGACATTGCCCGGATCGCCGCCGAAGCGCTCCGCGTTCGCGCGCACCCAGCGCAGCGCGGCCTGCTGGTCCGCCAGACCGAACGGTGGGGCGGAGCCCAAGCCAGGGTGTCCGAAGTAGCCGAAGATCCCCAACCGGTAGTTGACCGTGACGACGACCGTGTCGCCCCGGACCGCGAGCGCTTCGGTGCTGTAGTCACTGCCGGATCCGCCCAGGAACGCGCCGCCGTGCATCCACACCAGCACGGGCCGCTTGCGCCCGGCGGGCTCTGGCGTCGGCATCGTGACGTTGAGGTAGAGGCAGTCCTCCGACCCGAGGACCGCGCCGGCACCCGGTGTCGGCATCTGTACGCAGCGTTGAGCGGCCGTCGTCGCATCGCGGACACCATGCCACGTGGCGGCGGGCACCGGAGCCCGCCAGCGCAGCGGTCCGGTCGGCGGCGCCGCATAGGGAATGCCGCTGAAGGTGGTGTACGAGCCGTGTGACGCACCGCGTATCAGGCCGTGGTCGGTCCGTACGACGGCCCCGCTCCGGCTCGCAGGGTGCGGGGAAGCGGGTTGCGCGCCGGTCGCCGGCAGGGCGGTGGCTGCCAGCAGTACCACCGCGCAGAGCAAGGGGAAGAGCACCGCACGGAGCTTGTCTCTTCGGGAGGGATTCGGTGCTGTGATGGTCGGGGACATGCGTACCCACCGTTCTTGGTCGGACGGGATCGGACAAGCCCGGTCAGGCCGCAACGAGGCCTGAGAGATGAGGGAATGGCCGGACTGCCGCGGTCAGTGCTCAGTACGCTAGGACCTCCCGCGCGCTGGAGGTTCAAGAGACTGTGACGCAGCGCACATGGAGCATCGGTGAACTGGCGGCCGGCACGGGGGTCGCGGTGAAGACCCTCCGCTACTACTCCGACAGCGGTCTGCTGCCCGTCGCCGGCCGTAGCGCCGGTGGTCATCGGCGCTACGGTCCTGAGGCGTGGGAGCGAATCCGTCTCATCAGGCGCTTACGGGCGCTGGACACCCCGATCGCCACCATCGCGCAGGTGGTCACCGGCGAGTGCTCGTTCGGTGAACTGGTAGCAACCGAGCTCGAAGTGGTGCAGGAACGACTGACCGAACTGCGGTGGCGTCAGGCCACACTCAAGTCCCTGGACGACTGCCCGAGCGAGGAACGGCTCCGACGCCTGGAGATCCTCTCTCGCGTGCAGCGGCTCCCGCAGGCGCATCGCACCCTCACCGACCACTGGTATCGCGCGCTACCCGCGACGATGCCCAAGCGCCGGCTCGACATCATGATCGCCATGCTGTCCCCCGACCCGCCGCAGGACCCTGATCCCGCTACGGTCCTGGCATACGCCGAGCTTCATCTGCTCATCTCCACACCCGGTTTCAACCGCTGGACCCGGGACCACGACGAAGAGATGCGGGACGCCCCGGCCTTCTACGGAGAGATCGACGACGCTGCCGATCTCACGGCCGCAGCACTGGCCCAGGGCCTCCAGCCCGGCCCCGGGGACGCGGTGAACGCCTTCGTATCCGCCCACGCACGTGCCCGGCGGGAGTCGGACACCCCCGCCTTCCGCGAACACCTGCATGGGCTTGTGTCGAGCTCCTCCGGCTTCGACCCCCGTCTGGAACGCTACTGGGCCCTGGTCGGCACCGTCACCGGCGGGCGTGTGCTGAACATGACGGTGGCTCACAGGTGGCTCACCGAAGGACTGTCGATCTCGATCGCCAACAGGGCTGCGTAGCTGGGGAAACGGTGGCCGGTGCGCCGTGTGTGCTTGGCGGAGCGTGGCGCGTCCCAGGGGACTGCCCCGACCTGCCGAGCCGCGCCGCCTTCACCCTTGACGAACTCACCCACGCCGTTCGAACGGGACTCCGCAGCATTCAGAACCCCCCTCCTTAGACGGTGTCTTGATTGGCGATGGCTCGTTGCGCCGAGCATGGACATAGTTGAGCGGCTGGTGCCGCACGGGCTGTGGGAAATCTTCCAGATGGTGGCGCCGGAGCCGCCGGTGCGCGCCCAAGGCGGAGGCCGGCGGCGGTGCGACGACCGCGCGGTACTGGCTGCGATCGTCTTCGTCGCCACCTCGGGCTGCACCTGGCGGCAACTGCCACCGGTCTTCGGCGCCTCATGGCAGACGGTCCACCGCCGCTTCACCGCCTGGTCGGCGGCCCGGGTGTGGGCCAAGCTGCACCGCGTGGTGCTAGACCGGCTCGGCGAGAGCGGCGAGCTGGACTGGTCGCGCTGCGCTATCGACTCGGCCAGTGTCCGGGCTGTAAAAGGGGGCCCCTGACTGGACCGAATCCGACCGATCGCGGCAAGCTCGGTTCGAAAATTCACGTCATCTGTGACCGCAACGGGCTGCCGATCTCGGTGGGCATCTCCGGGGCCAACCTCCACGACAGCCAAGCCCTGATACCGCTGATGCGCGGCATCCCGCCGATCCGCTCCCGATTCGGGCCCCGACGCCGCCGCCCGGCCAAACTCCACGCCGACAAGGGCTACGACTTCGACCACCTGCGCGGCTGGCTGCGCCGTCGACAGATCGTGCCTCGCATCGCCCGCCGCGGCATCGAGCCGTCCGGCCGTCTGGGCCGACATCGCTGGGTGGTCGAACGCACGATGTCCTGGTTGAACGGCTGCCGCCGTCTGCACCGCCGCTACAAGCGAACGGCTGAACACTTCCTCGCCTTCGTCGGCATCGGCAGCACCCTCATCTGCTACCGCCGACTCATCCGCTGAGGCGCACCTTCCCCCGGGCCCAATCCCAGGAGCGATCTACCAGTGGTGCCAGACCTCGGCAGGAGTGATGTCCCAGGAAGTGCCCGCGATCTCCCCTGTGTTGAAGAACGATGCCCAGCTCAGGACCATATCGCCAGCGCGCTGCCCGCCCCGATCGAACGCAAAGTGGGGCCAGCACAGGTCGCCCGTCAGGCAGTACATGATGCCCAAGCCGCGTTCATCAGCTCGCGCCTCCATCTCCGCGTCCAGCTCCGATGGCACACGGCCGATCAGGCGGATCCCCTCGCAGGTGACCTGGGGCCCGCGCAGCCCATCGACGAGCACGCAGGTCAAGCCCACGCCTTCAACGAAGTAGCACTTCACGGCAGACCGATGCTTGTCCGACTCAGCCCTGCGAAACTCGATGCGCCACTGGGCCCGCTGCGGATTCCACCGCTCGATCTCACGCTGCTCGGCGGCGAAACCATGCCCCGCCATGATCGCTATCGCCTCATGTCGATCGTCTCCGAAGCTCAGCGGCCCCACCGTCTGGCAGGGAACGTAGTCCCACTGCTCCCGCTCCGAGTCTGCGAGCACCGCCCAATAGTCCATCTCCATCGAAGCATGATCGTCCACACGGCGCTGCCAACACAATCTGACCGAGGACCTAGCAGAAGCGCCCGAGATCCACGGCCGGGCTCGTCCTTCTATCGCAGCCAATCGAGACGAGGTCTAAGTTACGGAGCATGCTCGTAGCCGCTGCCATCTGTCCCTCCTTGCCGTCGCTCGCGTATGCGGCGGACGTCGGCGCGCCCACATGCCCGGAGCCGCTGCGCGCGGCGTGTGCGGAGGCAGTGGCAGTAGTTCTGAGCGAGGGTCCGGAGATCGTGGCCGTGGTCGCCCAGGGAACGCGATCCCTCCTCTACGAGGTGGGTGCCCCTTGGGCGTCGAGGGGCCTCGGAGTCCCCATGAACCGACACCTCGGGCAGGGCCGGCCCGCGGAAGCGACGGCCATCAGGCTGCCGAGGGCGCTCAGCATCGGTGCGCATCTGCTGCAGCAGGCAGGCTGGAGCGGTCCTGTGCGTGCCTACGAGCTTGACGATGCCCGGAGCTGGTCAGCGAACGGCGAGGACGGCGTCCACCTGGCCAGGTGGGCAGACCGCGTTGGGCTGCTGGTGATGGGCAACGGTCCGACCCGCGTCGGCACGGACGGGGCTCTGCGCCCTGACCCGCAGGCCGAGGAGATCGACTCAGGCATTGCCACCGCGCTGGCCAGCGGTGACGTGGACGGGTTCTTCCCGAACTTGGACGCGGACCTTGCTCGCGAGCTGGGAGTGTCGGGGCGGTCGCCTTGGCAGCTGCTGGACGGGGCCGACGAGGACCTGGCCACCCACCGGCTCCTGTACGCCGAGACCGTGGACGGCGTGAGCTGTTTCGTGGCGACCTGGTCACCCTGAAGCGTCGCCCTCGGTATCGGGCGGCCACTCCCTTGTGGAGCCCGTCCGCAGGTTAGGCGGCCTATCGGTGGGGAGATCCACAGAGCGCGAGTGGGGTCACCCCTGAGCGCCGGGTGGGGATTTTCAAGGAGCCCCGTCAATGTAAACAAGGCCCCCGAAGACCTCTCCCCATGGTGCCGAGGGTCTCCTGCCGGCCACCCCGCCAGGATCGGCTTCCCGCCTCAACCCCCGCGGAGCGTGCCGCCGTCTCATGTCAGGAGCCGGGCGACCTCTGCGGGGTGGGCGAGGTGCGGGAAGTGGCCGCTGCCGGGCAGCACGGTGATCGTGACGTCGGGCAGGGCCCCGCAGAGCCACACGCGGTACTCCGGGTCGGGCTCCGCGCCGGCGACGTAGTGGTACGGGGTGCCCTGGGCGGCGATGCGTTCCACCCGGGCGGCGTTGCGCTCGTCGAGCGTCGCGAGCTCGGTGGTCAGCAGGTCGTCCCAGTACGTCAGCAGCAGCTCCGCCGCGGGGATGCCGGATCGTCATCACTACCCCCCGCTTTCGGAGCACATCCGTCGAGCGCATCGTGGCGCCGCAGCACGAGGTCGTGTCGCATGCGCAGGGCTCGCACGGTGCGGGAGGCCCCGAGGGGTGGCGGGATCCTCTCGGTCGTCTCGGCTCACGCCCTGCGGGACGGGAGAAAGATCCCGGGGATCGGTGCTTGTCGGGCTTCGCGGGTGCCGGGCGCCGCATTGTTTGGGCCTATAAGTACCCTTTGTGGAATTTTGGAGATTTGCACAATATGGGATGATTCTCTTATGCCGTGGAGTCTTCCGAAGCGCGATCCGACGAGTCGGCCGGATCGTCCCGGGAGTCGCGTCTCCGACCGGGGGACCATCTCCTCCGCGGACGAGGAACTGCTCCGCACGTTGTACGCCGAGCATGCTGGGCCGCTGTTCCACTTCGTGCTGCGATTGACCTCGGGAGACTGGCAATGGGCCGAGGATGTGGTGCAGGAGACGCTGCTGCGGGCCTGGCAGCATCCCGCGGCGTTCGACCCCGAACGCGGTCCGGCCCGGGCGTGGCTGTGCACGGTTGCGCGGCATCTGGTCGTCGACGCCCGGCGGGCCCGCCGGGCCCGGCCGACCGAGGTCGACGGCGATGCGCTGGAACAGATCGCGGAGCGGACGGCCGGGGAGGACGAGATCGAGCAGGCGCTGCAGAGCTGGGCGGTGGCCGACGCCCTGCGGACCCTGTCCCCGGACCATCGGGCCGTGCTGCTGGAGACGTACTACAGGGGCCGGACGATGGTCGAGGCGGCAAAGGTGCTCGGCCTTCCGGTGGGCACCGTGAAGTCGCGGACGTACTACGCCTTGAAGGCGCTGCGGCTGGCGCTGCAGGAACGGGGTATCGAGCCGTGACAGCGGCATGGAGGAGGTGTGGAGCATGAATGGCGGCCATGACGCCGTCCGGCTGTCCCTGGGCGGGTACGTGCTGGGAACACTGTCACCGGCCGAGACGGAACAGGTGCGCGCCCACCTCGCGGAATGCGACGAGTGCCGCGCCGAGCATGCCGAGCTGGCGGGACTGCCCGCGCTGCTCGCGACGGTCAGCGTCGCCGAGGCCGAAGCCGCGACCGAGGCCGCGCCTGCGGCAAGCGGGGAACTGGCCGACCGGCTGGTGCGGCGGGCCGCGGCAAGCACACCGCCGCTGCCCTCGACCGCTGCCGTACCGGGCACCCCGCGGCAGACCGAGCGAGGCCGGCTCGACCGGTTGCTCCAGCAGGCCGCGTCCCGGCGTCGCACCACCTGGCGCAGGCAGCTGGTGGGGGTCGCCGCGGCCACGACGCTCATCGCCGCAGCTGCCTCGGGCGGCACGTGGCTGGCGGTCATCGCCTCCACCGGCAGCCAGGTGGCGCAGCCCGCACCGACGTCACCTGCCCCGGTCCGCACGTTTTCCGGAACCGACCCCACCACCGGCGTGTCCGCCTCCGTGAAGGTCTCCCCCGCCGCCTGGGGCAGCGCCCTGCAGGTCTCGGCCAAGGGAGCGCCCCCCGGAATCACGTGCCGGCTGCAAGCGGTCGGGGTCACGGGCACCACGGCGACCGCCGCCACCTGGCAGGCCGGCAAATACCCGGGCGGCGCCAAGATTTCCGGGACGGTCCCCATGTTCCCGGAAGCGATCAGCCACTTCGACATCTACGCCGGCAGCGGCCAGAAGCTTCTCACCGTGTCGGCGTGAGGCCTCCGCCCCGGCTTGTACCCCGTGGCCGGCGGTGATCACCCGCCCCCGGCTCCCCTACGCACGGGGCGGACGGCGGTTCCGGGCCGCCGGTGCCTGCCGCCCGGCCAAGCGGACTCTCAGGTCACGGGCGGGGGCGGGGGCCCCGCCGGCTGCTGAGGGGGCGCTTGTCCCCCGGCACCTGTCAGCCCCCTTTCCCGGACGTTGGACCTTCCTGCTCAACGGCGAGTCGGCCCTCGCCCGGCCCGGCCCACCCACGTATCCAGGCCCTTGGGGGCCCGGCCTGTGCGCGCCCGGGCCCCTGGCAGGACGTCACCGATGCCGTCGTCCCTGTTCGGCCGGAGCCGACCGGAAAGCGGCGGCCAGGTCGTGCTCGGTGATCTCGTCGGCGGGGCGGTGAAGTGTCCAACGGCGGCGCCCGCCGTCCATGGGCAGCACCTCGACGACGGTGTCCCACGGCGGGCAGCCGACTTCACCACGGCCGAACTGGCGGATCTTGACGGCGGTGTCGTCGTCCAGACCGAGCAGAACGCGCACGGCTTCGGCCAGTTCGCGAAGGTGCGGACTCGGCCAGGCGATTCCTGGGCGTGGTTCCAGGTGCATGGGAGATACCCCTTGGGTTCCGGGAGGAGTGGCGGGTGGCGTCGGGAGCGGGCTTCGTCGTGGGGGTTCAGTCCCGGACCGGTGACGTGACGCAGGGTCGGGCAGCGCGGTGCTGTGCGGACAGCGCCATCTGCCAGACCGTCAGGAGCAGCAGCGTCCCGGTCTCGGCGAGGAGGGAGAGGACGGCCTGTGGTGCGGGCTGCAGACCGCGCTCGGTGAAGCCGAACACGCCCACGGTGCGCGAGGCGGCGAAACCGCCCAGAGCCCCGAGCGCGACGCCTGCCGCCGCGGCCCTCAGCAGCAGGGGCGGGCTCCCCCACAGCAGCAGCGCGGCCAAGGCGAAGGACGCCCCGGCCTGCAGGAGGAACATCGGGCCGACGATATGCACGAAGCGGTACTCGGCGAGGTAGAGCTGGGCGTGGATGTATCCGCCGCCGGCGAGCGTCGCGGCAGTCGCCCACCGCAAGGCCGGGATGAGCAGTGTTCGGGTGTTCATGCCAGCCTCTCATCCTTGATGGCCAGTTCGCGGTCGCCCTGGCGGTAGCCGACGCTGCGGATGCCCAGTGCGTCCTTGAGCTGCCGGGCGGGAACGACCTGCGGGGTGGGCGCGGGAGCCCGGCCCGGCTTGGGCAGCGGGTAGGCGGTGGTGGTCGCGGAGTGGAAGGTGATGTTGCCCTCCGTCTTGGTGAACAGCTGGTGGACGTGCCCGTTGAGACACGTGACGGAGGAAAACCGGCGCAGGAGAGCGATGACCTTCAGGGCGTCGTCGGTGCTCCAGCCCCACTGCGGGTACATCGCGAACAGCGGGATGTGGCTGAAGACCACGACGGGAGTGTCCGACGACAGTCCGGCGAGGTCCTTGCGGACGAAGTCGACCTGCTCGTTGCCGAGGTGGCCGAGCTTTTCCAGGCTCAGGGTGTTGACCAGGGCGATGAAGTGCACGCCGTGGGTGTCGAAGCTGTACCAGCCGTCGCCGAGCGTGCCCGCACCGAAGAGCCGCCGGTAGGTGCGGCCCGCATCGCCGATGGAGTCGTGCTCCCCGGGGACGGTGAAGACGCGGTCTGTCCTCATTCCCGCCATCATCTGCTTGACCTGGTCGAACTGCCCAGCCGTGGACAGGTGGGTCAGGTCGCCGCTGTGCATGACGAAGTCAGGCTTGAACCCGAGCGAGTTGACCTGGTTGATCGCCTCGGTGAACGAGCCGGCCACGTCCGTGTTCGCCGGACCCTGGAACCCGATATGGCTGTCGGAGACCTGCACGAACCGCAGCGCGCCACTTCCCACGGCGGCACCCGTGTTGGCGTGAGCGTGGGCGTCCTGGGCCTCGGCGATGTGGCTGACCACCTCTCCGCCGGCCACGGTCAGTACGACCGCACCGCCGAACCACCCTGCATGGCGCATGAGCTGGCGGCGCGTCATGCCGTGTTCGGTGCCGCCCCGGTCGGTGTCGTGGCTGTAGTGGTCGGTCATCAGGTCACCTCCACGGTGGCGGTCATGAACGGATGGATGGTGCAGAGGTAGGCGTAGGTGCCGGGTTTGGTGAACGTGTAGCGGTAGGTGGCGTGGGTGGCCAGGGCGGCGGACTGCAGCGGGCCGCCCGCCGCGGCGCTGGTGACGGTGTGGGCGTCGGTGTCCTGGTTGGTCCAGGTCACCGTCGTCCCCGCCTTCACCTTCAACGTGGCCGGGGAGAAGGCGAAGTTCTTGATGGCCACGGCGTTGCCGCTCACCGGCGCGGCCGGCGCGGCACTCGAGGAAGTCGTGGGCATGTGCATGCTGGGCATCGGCGAGGCGCCGGGAGGGGTGCCCGCCGTGTTCCCCGGCCCTGCGGCACCGGGCATCCCGGCCGTCCGGTGCTGACCCGGACCGGGTGTGACGGCGCCGGGTCCCGAGGACGAGGGATGGGGTGACAGAACGCATGAGCTGAGGAGCCCCAGCGCGCCGACGGTGGCGAGGGTGGCGACGCCCAGCCCGGCCGCAGCGCGTGATCGCCGGCCCGGTGTGCGGAAGTTCAGATGCATGGTGTTGGTTCCTGACTGGTCGGGAGGAGACGGGAGCTGCGACGGCAACCGCAGGGATGTGTGGTGGATGCCGTATGCCGTGTTCATGGCCTGTCCCGGTGCTGTACGCGTGCAGCGCCGCGCACAGCCGCCGCCGCGGCGTGCGCCGGGTACCGGCCGGGGCCACTCGGTGGCGCCGAATTCGATGTGCCAAGGCACGACGGGCATGACCGGCGCCAGGAACGCATGCGTCGCACGGTGTGTCCCGGTCGCCTCCGATCCGTCCTCAGGCACATCGGGAATCGATGAGGAACTGCGCGGAAGCCGGCTTCTGCCCCACTCCACGGACGACGAGGGCCATACGGTTCGACACATATGGACTTTTATGCTGCTTCTTTGGCTTCTTGGTGTCGCCGCAGATCGGCCGGCCCGGGAACCCGTGCACGCACGACCCCGGCGATGTCGCGGGACAGCCGCCGACGCACCCCCGCAGCACTCACAGAGCGCTGTTCCGCGCCCGCCTGTGCGTCACAGAAAATGAGCCATGCCCAGGCACCACGGCCGACGCATGTCCTGGAATTTCCGAAAACGTGACCCGAAGACCGATCCGGATCGCTCCGCAGGCCGTGTCTCAGGTAGAGGGACTCTTCCGGCCGCGGACGAGGAGACCGCTGCACCCAGGGCACCTGTTCCACTACGTGCTGCGACTTACTCAGGAGATCGGCAATGGCCGGAGGACGTGGTGCAGGGGATGCTGCCGCGGGCGTGGCAGCATCCCGCCGCATGCGATCACGCAGGCTGCCCGGCCCGGGCACTGCTGTGCACGGTTGCCCGGTTTCTCCGATCATCGGCGCCCGTCGGACCCGGCAGGCCACGCCCGCCGACGCCGTACGGACGCCCTCCCTGGACCAGCGCGCGTTGCCGCCGCAGACCTCCTACCGGGGCCGCACCACGGTGGAGGCCGCACGGGTGCCGGGCATCTCGCCGGGCACCGTGACGTCACGCACGTACGACGCCCTGCACGACCCGCTGCCGGCGCCCCGGGAACGGAGGACCGCGCCATGACCGCGGGGTGCAGGAGGTGGCGACCATGAGCGCCGAGCACGACGCCCTCCGGCTGGCGCTGGGGGGATACGTCCTGGGCACACTGCCCCCGGCAGAAGCGGAACAGGTCCGCGCCCACCTCACGGAATGCGACGAGTGCCGGGCCGAACACATCCGGCTGTCGGGACTGCCCGCACTGCTCGCGACAGTCACCGCGGCAGCGGCCGAAGCCGCGGGGCACACGGTGTCGGCGGCGAACGGAGAGCAGGCCGACCGGCTGGTGGCACGGGCAGCGATGAGCACACAGGGCCACCGAGACGCCGCGCCACGCCCTGCGGCGCCGGCGCCGCAGGCCGGTGTCCTGGACGGACTGCTCGGGCGGGCCGCGGCACGGCGCCGCAGGACCTGGCGCCTGCAACTGGCCGGCGCCGCCGCCTCCCTGACGTTCATCGCGGCAGCGGCCGGCGGCACATGGCTGGCGGCCGGCGGACCCCCGAGCAGTCAGGCGACGCCACCCGGACCGACCGCATCGGCCGCCTGGCGCACGTTCTCCGGAACCGATCCCGCCACCGGCGTCTCGGCCACAGTGAAGGTCTACCCCTCCGCCTGGGGCAGCGTCCTGCAGGTCTCCGCCAAGGGCGCACCCGCCGGAATCACCTGCCGCCTGCAGGCGGTAGGGCCCGGCGGCGCCAGGGCGGACGGCGCCAGCTGGCGGGCAGGCGAGTACCCACCCGGCACGACGATCACAGGAGCGGTCGCCATGTCGTCGGGAGCCATCGAGCATTTCGAGATGCTCACAGGAGACGGCCACAAGCTGGTCACCATCCGGTCGTAAGGCACTGACGCCCACCTCACACCGCGCTGCCGCTGCGCCCGCACCACCTGTCGCGGCCCGGCCGCCGGCTGTCGTCCACTCCCGTCACACGGCCTCGGCAATAGCGGGCCGGCCACCCCTACCCGGGACCCCCAGGAGCCGGGCACCCTCACCACCGGCTCCCGCGAACCAGCGCGGTCCTGGGCCGGCTTGACGCTTCGAGCGCGCCGACGATCGGCCGGGCGCACCAAGCGCCACGGGCGCCCTGCCCGGCTGAATACGGCACCGGTCAAGCCCTCACACAGGCGCACGGGTCCAGCCGGGCCGCCGTACTGGAGCGACCGACGAGAAATAGAGCAAAAGGTGCGAATGGCTCGAACCGATGAGCATGCGCCGTCCGTGGAACTGAATGAGCGCGCCCATGCAGGACCGACCCACCGACCGCCCCGACCTTGCCCGCGGTCCCCCAATCCGAGCTCCGCACCCCCACAGAAGAGCCAGAGACCATGTTCGTGACCGATTCGCCCCACCCGAGTCCGCTGCTCGACCAGCCCTGCCGCCACCAGGCGCTGCTCACCCTGCCCGCACAGGAAGCGCACGTCTCCGCCGCCCGCCACTTCGCGGCCGACCTGCTCGAGACCTGGAGCGTGCCCACCGGCGAACGGGACTCCGCCGTACTCATCGTCGACGAACTCACCACCAACGCGGCCCAGTACGGCCGCGAGCACATGACCCTAATGCTCGTCCTCGACCACGGCACCCTCCACATCGTGGTCACCGACTCCGGCACGACCGTGGAGCGCCCTCGTCGCGACATCGCCCCCGACGAACACGGCCGGGGCACCGGCATCGTCCAGGACCTCGCCCAGTCCACCGAGGTCCACCAGACACGCCGCGGCCGCGAGGTCCGCGCCTGCCTGAGGTGTTCGGCATGACCGGCCCGGGCGTTCCGCGCGAGCCGTGGCGCCGGGACACCCGACGATCCCGTGCGTCGGCCCTTGCGACCCGTGGCCCCTGCCCCATCGACGGCCGCCCCGGCACTGGCCCGGTCCCCCTGCGGTCCGCGGCGCATCCACCGGCCCCCGACCACGACAGGGTGCTGTCTCCACGTTGCAGCGCCGGCCCCTGCGTACCGGCGGAGTGGTGACCGTGGACGTCACCCCGAACCGCCGCCACGAGGACATCGGCGCCCGACCCGCGCGCGAGGCGTACACGAACGCGCCCGATCTGCATCGCGAGATGCACCAAGTACTCGCTCTCGACGCCGAACGCGACGGCCGCCAAGCCCGACCCGTCACCCGCCCCCCGGCCAACGCGACAGCCGCCGAACGGGCCCGACTGCTGCGCCGGGCCGCCCTCATGGACCGGATGGCCCTGGACGACCCCCGCCCCGGCCCCCTTGCGGCAGCCGCAGAAACCGCCGAACAACTCCTCCTGCACGACCGCCGCCATCCCGACCAAGTGGCCGGCCCCCACCACCCCGACACGACCGCACCCGCCCCCACCTGCCGCTTCTACGTCCGCCAGGAATACGCCGCCTGGACAGCCGCCGGCCGCCCCGGAACCTGAATCAGGCGAACGGGACGACAACTCTCGTGGCAGCGGCCGAGGCCCTGCGCGCCCGCAGAGCGCCGGGGACATGCGCGGGGCAGCACGACACGACGCACCGCGGACGCCCCCGTTCCCACTACTGCCCCGCAGCAACAAGCAGCACGACCACCGAGGCGGGCATGAAACCCGACACGTCCGAAGGAATGGTGTGACCATGTTCCGCAATGCACTGGAACCCTGGCACCTGCTGATCCTGATCGCGGTGCTCGTTCTGATCTTCGGTTCGAAGAAACTACCCGACGCCGCCCGGGCGCTGGGCAAGTCCATGCGGATCCTCAAGAGCGAGACCAAGGCCATGCACGACGACGGCGCCTCACGCGAGCCACACCCCGAGCCTGAACCCGCACCCGGACCGGGGCCGGGGACGATCCCGGACGCTCCCCAAGCCACCGCGCCGACGGACAGCACGACCGGCCGCCGAGACTGAGCCCCGTCAATCGGCGCCCCTGGCCGAAGCCTTGCCGGCCCACTGGCCTCCCGCGCTCCCGCTCCACCCGCAACGCCGTCCGCGGTTCCGGCCTGGACCAACCGCCATCTGAACCCGCAACCGGCGCCATGGTCAACCGCACTGACGCAGGACCGGCAGTCCCCGGTCCGCCGCACGAGACGAGGACGTGGCGTGCCTCCATCAGCCCGCAACAAGGAAAAGGATCCCGAGCGGCGGATGCCGCTCGCGGGGCACCTTCGTGAGATCCGTAACCGCCTCGCCAAGGCCGTCCTGGCCATCCTGGTCGTCACGATTGCCGCAGCCTTCCACTACAAGGGCATCGTGAACTTCGCCACCAGGCCGGTACTGGACTCGGTCGGCTGCCCGACGTCCTTCGCCGATCTGGCCAAGCGGACCGCACACACCACCTGCGCGCACATCACCATCAACGGCCTGCTCTCACCCTTCACCCTCGCGCTGAAGGTGTCCTTCATGGCCGGCGTCGTACTCGCCTCGCCGATATGGCTGTACCAGCTGTGGGCGTTCGTTGCCCCCGGCCTGCACAAGCACGAGCGGAGATACGCCTACGCGTTCGCCGGCGCGGGCGTCCCGCTGTTCTTCGGCGGCGCCGTCTTGGCCTACAAGGTGCTCCCCACGACCGCGACGGTGCTGATCCACTTCACCCCGCACGGCGTCGACAACCTCCTGCCGCTCGACGACCTGCTCAACCTCGCCACCCGCATGGCGGTCGTTTTCGGCCTCTCCTTCGAAATGCCCCTGCTGCTGGTGATGCTCAACCTCACCGGAGTACTGTCCGCCCGGCGGATCATCGGCTGGTGGCGCGGCGTGATCATAGGAATCACCGCCTTCTCGGCCGTGGCGACACCGAGCACCGACCCGCTGACCATGCTGGCGCTGGCCGCGCCGATCTGGGTGCTCTACTTCGCCGCCGTTGTCCTGTCGCTTCTCAACGACCGGCGCAAGGCCCGGAGAGACGCAGCGGAACCCGGCGACCCCGACCCCGCACCGCAGGACATCGGCGAGACGGAATCAGCGACCGCCGGCGAGCCCCCGCCCGCGCGTCCGGGCTGACGTCGGTATTCCCTCCGCCGGGCTGCCGGCCGACGTTGCCTCCCCCGCCCCGTTCCCCCACCTCACCCCCCGTTTCCCGGCCCGGCGGCCGGAGGGCAACGGGAAACCCGTCGACCCCGGCGGGCGGCGCCACAAGTCTGTGTCCCGTCGGCATACGGCACGACCGTGGCCGGCGGCAACGCAAGGGGGCGCCCTCTCCGGTGCCGCACGGGGGACCGGGCGGCACCGGGGATCCGGAGCCATGAGGTGGCAGGGGGAATCGGGATCCATGAGACGTGCGCTCATGTCGTGGTGCGCGGTGACCGCGCTCGCCACCGCCGTAGTGACTGGTTGCGGTGACAGCGGTGTCGGCGCCGGCGACGCCCACGGACAAACCCGCCAGGACACTGGCGTGCGCACACCGGCGCTGACCTGGCGGGAGGAGGCCCGCGTCAACGACGCCCTCCAGCGGCTGACCAGCCGGTGCATGGGGCGCCAGGGCTTCGTCTACCAGGAGGAGCGCGAGTTGACGCTCCAGGAGAGCCGGCCCGTACGCTTCGTCCAGGACGACCCGGCATGGGCCGAGGTCTACGGCTACGGCAGCCGCATCGAGACCAAGAGCGCGCGGCTGCGCGAACGCAACGTCAACGGGACCTACCGCCAAAACCTGCCCGCCACGCGCCGCGCCCTGTTCGACCAGGCCCTGGACGGCGGCGACAGCGCCCGCATGCTCACCGCCCCGATGCCGGGCGGCGGCGAGATCCGCAAGCGCATCGGCGGCTGCACCGAGGAAGCCGAGCGCACACTCTACGGTGATCCCGCCGAGTGGTTCCGCACCAGCAAGACCGCGCTGAGCGCCAACTACCTCTACGCCGGGCGGCTGATGAAGGACCCGCAGCTCACCGCGGCCGTCCGGGGGTGGTCCGCGTGCATGCGTGAGGCGGGCGAACCCTACCCCGACCCCCAGGCTGCGCAGGACGGCGTGCGGGCGGCGGCCGTACGACGGGGCGCGGCCCGCGCCGACGAGTCCTTCGCCGCCGAACGCCGGACCGCCGTAGCGGACGCCGGCTGCGCTCGCCGCACCCGCCTGCGGGCCGTTGCCACGGCCCGAGAGAAGCATTACCTGGACCACCTGCCCGACCGGTACGTCAAGGACATCGACACCTACCGCCGTCTCGGCCGGCAGGCCTACGACCGGGCGGTGCGCATCGTTCCGGAGCGTGACTGACCATCTCGCGCGCCGAAGCGCCCCGCCTTGCCGGCGCGGGCACCACACGGGCAACTGACGCCCCGCCCCGCCGGCGCACCACCACCGGGCACCATCGAGAAACGAGGGAAACCACCATGCGCAAGTTCACCGTCTCAGCTGCGCTCATCGGGCTCACCGCCCTGGGCGTGGCCGTCCCGGCCGCCACGTCGCAGGCCGCCGAGAGCGCCGTCGCCGGCACCGTGTGCGACAGCAAGTGGGGCGCACGCAACGGCAACATGTACGCCTGGGACGCCTACGACTGCAACGGCAGCCCGCTCGTCGTCGCCGCCGGCGACAGCTCCAGCTGGGGCGCCGCGAACGACCGGGCATCCTCGGTGATGAACCGCGGCTACACCGGAAGCCTGTCCATCGTGAAGTTCTTCTACCTGGAGAACCACCAGGGCGGCCACACCTGCCTGTACCCGGGCGAGCTGTACGCCGACAACCTGTCCGACAACCAGTTCACCGACGGCAACGTCGTGGACAACAACATCCGCTCGCACCAGTGGGTCAGCGGCGGCTGCGGAGCCACCCTGACCTGATCCGCCCGGCCGGCGAGCGGGGGCGCCGCTCTCACCTGGGGGCACACACCGCAGCGACGCACGTCCGAAGCCGCCGACGCGGCTTCGGACGTGCGTCTTTGCACGCCGAAGAAACGCCGGGATGCCCCGGTCGTCTCCCCGGCAGCCTTGCCGTGCGCCGCGGCACGGCCGTACTGCCCCGGGGAACATCGTGGCCGACCCACGCCACGCAACCGAAACAGACCACCACAACGCGGAGAACCCGGGGCCTGCCGGTTCCGACCCGGCCCACAAGAGCCACTGCAGCAACGACTGCCTCAGCACGATCGAGCGGGGCTCTGCAACCAAGTGCTGGACGCGAAACCGCAGGTGCCCCGCCTCGCCGAGCGCGCGCCGCCGCAACAGCTGCCAGGACCATGCGACCAGGCGGACGGGACCGGCACGCAATGCCGGGGACTGCCGGCGCTCGTGCCGCAGAACTCGGCGTGGGTATTCGGCCGGGAACGGGCGACCGCCGCTCTGATCGGGCGGGTCTTCGAACGGCTCCGCAGCGGGTGCCGATGCTCGTCGCGCCGTCCGGCGCGGGTGAGCCGTCCCTGCTGCACGCCGGTCCCCTCCCGGCGCCACGGCGGTGAGTTCCCGATGCCAGGGGCCGACCGGTGGCTGCCGGTGACCATCAACCCGATCACGCGGCCGTTCGAAGAAACTGCCGGAGCGGACCGCGAAGGCCCTTCCAGCCCCGCCGGACGCCTCCTCGAGAGCGCGGGCGAAGACTCGACCGTCCGGCTGCGGAAGGCCACCACCCACCGCCGGCTCGCCATCATCACCGGCCGCACCGGCGCGGTGCGCACCCTCGCCGCCAGCAGCACCGACGGCACCGTCCGGCTCCGGACCTCGACCCGCAGGCCCGGCTGACAGCGATCTGCCGGCTGCGGGCGGGCCCGGACGCCCGCGAGCCCGCCGGAGGTGACGGCCGTACTCCCAGGTGGGCAGAGGTTTCCCGAAGGTTTCCCGTTGCCCAGCACAGCGGGGCGACGCCTCGCACCTCGACGGGCCGGGGGCGCGGCCACCAGGCTGCTGTCCGACCAGTTCCGCACACCACCAGAAAACGGGGACTCCGGCATGACCTACCGGACGAGAGTCGTCCACACACTGATCGCCCTTCTCGCCCTTCTCCTCGCCGCACCGGCCACGACCGCCGCCGCAGGCCCGCGGCACGCTCCGCAACGGGAAGCCGCCGCGTGCGGCGCTCTCGCCCCGGGAGCCTCCGCCGCCGCCGAAGCCGCCATCGCCGCCGCCTGCGCCGAGGTGGCGGCCGGCACCTGGTACACCTGGGGCGGCGGTCACGGCGCCCAACCCGGCGCCACCTACGGCCAGATCGACCCGACCGACCCCGACAGCGCACACGACCCCGAACGCCTCGGTTTCGACTGCTCCGGCCTCGTCCGCCACGCCTACGCCCGAGCGGCGGGCTCGGACATCCTCAACGGCACCGCCAGCACCCAGTACTACACCCACCGCGCGGCGAACCGCTTCACCGCCGCCCAGGGCCTGGCACCACTGCTCCCCGGCGACCTGCTGGCCTGGGGCCGCTCCGACGACCTCCACCACATCGCCATCTACCTCGGCGCAGGCAAAATGGTCGAGGCCAAGGAGTCCGGCACCCGCCTCATGGTCAGTGACGTCCGCCTGGGCGGCGACTACTACGGCGCCGTCCGCGTCAACACCGGTACGGTGACCGGCCACATCCACCGCACCTGGGGCAGCGGCGTGTGGACCAAGCAGGCACCCTCGCTCGGCGCCGGCCGCGTCTACGCCTTCCCCGGCCCGACCACCATCCGCGTGCAGTGCCAGAAGCACGCCGAACTCGTCGAGGCCGAGGGCTACTCCAACGACGTCTGGGCCTACCTGCCCGACTACAAGGCCTGGATGACCAACATCTACATCCAGGGACCCGCCTGGCTCGACGGGGTCCCCGACTGCAACACCGTGCCGCCCAAGCCGTGACGCACCAGGGCGCCGGTCGCCGCCACCCGCGGCCACCGGCGCCCGCAGCGCCAGGTCTACGCCAACGACTTGGACGAGCCACGGGCTCCGATGCCAGTGACCGCGCGGAGCAACCCGCCCACGGCGGACCGGGACGCCACGGAGCGGATCCGGGCGTCCCCGGCCACGCGATGAGACCACCCGCTGGAACGCATTGCCACTTGGCGATCGACGAGTTCGAAGGCGATGCCCCGGTATGCGCTGCCTCGACGTGCCCGGACGTTCCTGTCGTCACCGCACACGGACGGGACATATGGCGAGAGGGAACGGCACACGAACGCCGGTGCACCGCCGAGGAATCAGCGCAGCGGCTCCTGCCAGAGCAGCGGTAACCGCCCCACAACCACCAAGTCCCGACCGGCTGGAGGCGCATCGACGCAGAGCCGGATGCCGAGGCAACCCCCTGGACCGGCGGCCCCCGCATCACGGCAGCAGACATGTCCGCAGGGCAAAGCACACCGGTTTTGTAATCTCGCGGTGGCACACGTGATCACGACCGAGCGGGTTCCTCGGATGGCTGGACACCCCCGAGTACCGCCACGACGATGGTCGTGGGACCGGGGGTTGGGGGCAGCGTGAAATTCTCCAATACGGAGCTGTTCGTGTTCATAGCGGTCGGCATCGTCGGGCTCTTGGTGCTGGCCGCTGTCCTGGGCGCGGTGGCAGATCGCCGTTACCGCAAGCGACTCAGTGAATGGGCGGCGGCTCAAGGTTGGGCGTACCAGGTCGGCGGTGGGGGCCCATGGACCCAGCAGTTGGAACAGGGGATCGAGCGCCGGGTGGTACTCCAGCTCGAGGGCGCCCGGCGTGGCCGCCATCTGCTGGTCGCGCATTGGTGGTGCAAGATCCGGGAGTCGCCCAGCGAGTGGGGGACGGAAAGCGAGGTGGACGTCCTGATGGTGGTCGTCCTCCCGCTTCCGGTTCGGTACCCGGACGTGCGTGTGAAAAGGCGGGGCGCGGCTGCCCGCCTGGCTCGCTCGGCAGGCCGGAAGCCGGCCGCGCCGGGGCACGAGGCCTTCGACCGGGGCTTCCAGGTCCGCTGCAACGACCCTGCCGCAGGGCGCCGGCTCCTCACGCAAAAGCTGATGAACGCACATCTGGCAGGAGTCATGCCACCGCTGTGGCGCGTCAACGGACGTTTCCTCGTGGGAATATGGCACGGCAAGGTCAAGCCCTCGACCATACTTCCCCGCGTCGACCAGCTGCTGGATCTGGCCAAGCTACTCGGCACGTGACCTCCCCCGGCAGCCTCCTACGCCGGTCATCGGTCCATCGGCCGCTCGCATGCGCCGGCCCCGCTCCCCCGCCGCGCCTCACAGCGCGCAGCACAAAACCAAAGCGGTCCACGCCGGAGACCGCAGACGTGCGGCGGCTGCGACGCAGCCGCGAAGGCGTGTCAGGGCCGGTTGCCCTTCCGTTCGGCGAACAGGCTCAGTTCCGGGATCCTGTCTCCGATGACTGCGGCAAGGGACACCGTGCCAGCGGCGGCCAGGGTGGTGCCGATTGAGCCGGTGGTCGGGGTGTCGAAGCCGACAAGTCCGCACAGCCAGGCCAGAACGGGAAGAGCGACCGCGTTGACCAAGACCGTGATGAGAAAGTAGGTCGAGTAGACAATGACGGCGAGAAGTGGCCTACGGGTCGGCGGCCAGCGCAACGAGGAGGCGACCTTGATCCCCGCGGCTTCGGCACGACGCGTCGTGAGGGCGTTTCCCCCTCCGACCACCAGTGCCGGCGCGAATGCGGACAGGAAACCGCCGAAGGTCATGCCGTCCAGGACCGACGCCGCAACGCCGAACCCGATCGCCGGGAACGTCGTGGGCGGTGCGAAGTTGACGCTCAGCCTCTTGTAGGGTCCCGCCTCGTCGTCGGAACTCACAGACTCCCCCTCCGCCTGGATCCCCCGAAATCCTGCGTAACAAAGCTAGTCGAGAAGGTCGTCGCCAAGGTGACGACAAGCTGTCCAACGCACCTGCGACGCCCCGCCGACGGATGGCCGAAGGCCCAAACGGGCCATGCGCGTCGACATCTACGGGCTTCCCCTCACCGTCGGCCCGTGGACGGCCGCACGGTCCCGGATACGGGCCGGAAAGCCCACCAAGCCACACCAACACCCGAACCACCCATGACAAGCACGCCCCCACGCAGCGATTCCGGCCACTGTGCCGACTGTCCTCACGCCATGGACGCCGACGGGAAGCTGCAAATACCTCACCCAGAAAGACGTCCTCGAGCATGTCCGCTCCTCCACCCTGGGCCTGGCCACCAATCTCGTCACCGAGCAGGCGGAGATGATGGACCGGATCGACCCTGCGTGGGGAAGGAGGTTCCGCAGTGGCGGCATGGACGCAACGCAGACGTCGCAGCCGTGCGGACGTGACCCGCTGGAACGCCTCGCCTGGATCGCCGACACGTGGCGCGACCAGGACCCCTACACCCACCTTGCCTTCTTCCGCGGCAAGGACGTCAGCGCCGAACAGATCGCCCTGCTCCACGGAGCCGACCCGGAACAGATTGCCGCCGGGATGCGCCTGTCGGACCTGCGCGGGCTGGAAGGCTCCGGCCGCGACTACTCGGAGATCGCCTGGGAGTCCTGCTGCTTCGGGCAGGCAGGCGACTGGGTGTTCCTGATGTACCACGAGACGCCACCGGCCTTCCGGGCCGACCATGGGGCTCTCTCCCGGCTCGGAGTCACAGAGACCGTGGGGCTGAACGCCACCTCCGCGAAGGCCATCTACAGCTTTCACTACACGCGCGACGGGCGCAGCGTCGACGACGGCGGGGGGACGCTGGAACTGATCTGGTACGAGGAAGGCCGCGCGCCCTACTACCGCGGCGGCCGGCTCGACTTCCTCAACCAGGCCATACGCCGCGCCGAACTCGACCACCCAGAACTGATCGACACATTCGATCTGTACTTCCATGCCCTGGACGACGCACTCGGCCTTCAACTGCCCCAGCAGGACATCCAGGACAGTACCGTCCGGGCCGCACTGTGGGCACGAAGCAACTCAGGCCGACGCTGAAAGTCAGGCTCGAGACCCGCATCGGCCCGACGACCGTCCTGGCCGGCGCCCGGCGGGCACGTCCTCCGTGAATGCGGTCGTCGCCGACGCTCGGGGGTCAGGCAGCGGCCGGGGGCTGGATGAGCTCGATGAGGTTGCCCTCGGGGTCCTTCACGTAGGCGAAGCGGGCTCCGGGCTGGACGGCGTCGGCCGGCGGCCATACCGGTTGCGCGCCGGCGGCAGTGAGCGCCGTGAATACCGCGTCCAGGGCGTCGACCTCCAGGGCCCAGTGGCCGTAGCCCTGCTCGCGGCAGGCATCCAGAGGGTCGGCGAAGACCCGCGGACGCATGGAGCCGGCGCGCTCGATGAGCTCGACGCGGGCTCCCGTGCGGGCTTGCAGGACGGCGGTGCGCACGGGCGGCTCGGGGATTTCGTACTGCTCGATGATCGTCTCGAACCCGAGGACCTGCTGGTACCAGATCGTCTGACGGTCGAGGTCGCCGACCGAGATGCTGACGTGATGGTGGCGCGGAGTGATGGTCGTGGTCATGGGTCACGCTCCTGGTTGGGAAGGGGATCGCACTCAACGAAGTAGTCAACGACTACATTGCCAATGTAGTCGCTGTCAACATTGCTGGTACCGTGGACCCATGCCGACCGGCCCGAACCAGTACCACCACGGAAACCTGCGCGCGGCCATCCTCACCGAGGCGCAGACACTGCTCTCCGAATCCGGGGCCGACGCCCTGTCGCTGCGCGAGGTCGCCCGGCGGACGGGCGTCAGCCACGGCGCCCCGCGCCGGCATTTCCCGGACAAGCAGGCGCTGCTGTCCGCACTCGTGGAGCAGGGTTACGAACAACTCGGGGCCCGGATCGAATCAGCCCTGACGGACACCGGCGGCGACTTCACCGAACGACTCACGGCATTCGCCTGCGCCTACGTCGACTTCACCCAGCGCAACGACGAACTGATGACCCTGATGCTCTCGTCCAAGACCTGGCCCGACGCCGGACACCTGATCGCCGCGAACGAACGGGCCTTCGCCCCGGCGGTCGAACTCCTGCGCCAAGCCGCCGAAACCGGGGACATCGCAGCTGCCGACACCGACGCCGTGAATACGGCCGTGCTCGCCATGCTGCACGGGCTCGCATTCGTGGCCGGGCACGGACTGGCAGGAACAGGACCTACAGTCGATCTGGTCGCAGGCGCGGTCAGAACCCTGGTCGAGGGCCTGCGCCCACGCTGACCTCAGGCTCCCGCAGTCAGCACCCGGTCCCGCGGGAACATCCCACTCAACAGCTACCGCGGTGCCACCGCCGCAACGAAAACGACCACCGAGACCAGCCCCATCAGCCACGAACCGACCAGGTAGCAGGACGGCGCGGCCTGATGTGCGTCAGTCAGTGGCCGATCGATGCGGTGCCGCGCCTCGCCATTCCACCCGGCGGGGGTCGTCGATCGGCCTGTCGGGGGCAGTGCCGGCGGGCTCGGCAGGTGAGAGTGCGGCAAGGAGTTGCAGTTTCTCGTCGCTGTCGCTGCCCTTGTCGGGGTAGTAGACGACGAGGATGACGTCATCGATGGCGAGTTTGTCGCGGTGAAGGCGTAGTTCACCCACGACAGGGTGGTTCACCGTGATCGTTCCCCCGTCCAGACTGCGGACGTCGTGCCGGGCCCAAAGAGTGCGGAACCGCTGACTGGACAAGGCGAATTCTCCGACGAGCTCGACGAACCGGGGGTTGTCGATGTCGTCCCCGATGGTGGTGCGCAGGGCAGCGACAAAATCGGCGGCGGCTTTCGTCCAGTCCTGGTGAAAGGCTTGTTCCTCAGGATCCTGAAAGAGGGAACGCAGCCGGTTCTCGCCGGGCCGCAAGCGGGGGGACAACGCGACGGCCATGGGGTTGGAGGCCAGGACGTCGAACGCGCGCCCTTCCACGAAAGCGGGCATCTGGAGATGGGCGAGCAGCTGGTGCACTCGCGCCGGTACATGCTCGGGCCTCTTTCGGCGCGGTGTCTTGGGGCGTGCCGCCGAGAGGCCGAGTAGATACGTCTGCTCGATGTCGTCGAGTTGAAGGACGCGGGCGAGGGCTTCAAGAACCTGCTGCGAGGGGTTCTTGTCCCGGCCCCGTTCCAGGCGAAGGTAGTAGTCGGGGCTGATCCCGGCCAGCAGGGCGACTTCCTCGCGGCGCAGTCCGGGCACCCGTCGGTTGCCGCCGGGCGGGAGTCCCGCCTGTGCCGGGGACACCAGCTCACGCCGGGCCCGGAGGTAGCGGCCGAGCCGATTGTCGGAATCCTGTTCCTTCATACCGCCACCGTAATCCGGTGCGCGTGTCCCATAGGGGGCCCTGACAGGACCAGGGACAACGGGGGTCCTGCCCCATGGCGCGGATGCCACCAAGACTCCAGGAGAACCATCTGCGCCGCGGGCCGGGAAGCCATCGGCGCCCTGATCTGAAAAGAGGAAGATCTCGTGGATCTCCCCAACCGCACCGTGCTCGTCGTCGGCGGGACGTCGGGAATCGGCCGGGAGCTGGCCCGCCGGTTCGCATCGGCGGGCAGCACTGTGGCCGTCGCCGGCCGTAAGCCTCAGGCGCTCTCCGAACTCGCCGGAGAAGGCTTCGGCACGTTCGGCATCGACGTCACCGACGATTTCTCCGTCACCTCGTCCCGCGACGCCGTTCTGGCCCGGTACCCCGAGCTCGACACCGTGGTGACGATGTCGGGCGTCATGCTCCTGGAGGACCTGCGCGACCCCGCGCACTTCGAGACGGCCCGGACGACGATCGACTCCAACCTGCTCGGCACCATCCGGGTCATCGACGCCTTCACCCCGCATCTGATCCGGCGGGGTGCAGGCACGTTCATGACGGTCACGTCCGGCATCGCCTTCCTGCCGTTCCCCCCTATGCCCAGCTACGCCGCCTCGAAGGCCGCGGTGCATGCCTACTCCGAGGCACTACGGGCGCAGCTCGCCGGTACCGGTGTCGATGTCGTCGAGCTCGTGCCTCCGGCCGTCGCGTCAGCGGGCCAGGAAAAGGTGAACCCGCACGCGCTGCCGCTCGACGCCTTCGCCACCGAGGTCGTACAGCTGCTCTCGCAGGACCCCACGCCCCACGAGATCCTCGTGAAGGGCGTCCTCAAGCACCGCTGGGCCGAACGCGAAGGCACCTACGACGGCCTCGTCGCACAGCGCGCCAAGGCCCTGGCCACGCTCCCCGGCCGCCAAAGCTGATGTCCGTACGCGTCGGCGCCTGAGCGAAGAACCTGCGGACCGTCGGACGGCTCGCCGACCGCATCGTCCAGCGGCGCGAAGCCGGGCTACCGGTCGGCTCCACTACCGGGGCGTTGTCCGAGGAGCGACCCGGCCGGGGGCCATCGCCTGTGCCGGATGCCCACGCGGAACACACTCAAGTCTACAGCTGTATACTTAGTGGTGCAGCACGACCTCCCCGCGCTGCGGCGCGGGAGAAATCCGTATGGGAGCAAGGAATGAACCTCAATATCGAGGGCAAGCGCGCCCTGGTCACCGGCTCGAGTGCCGGCCTGGGCGAGGCCACCGCGAAACTGCTGGCGGCGGAGGGCGCCGCAGTCGTGATCCACGGCCGGGACAAGGACCGCACGGAGCTGGTCGCCGAAGGCATCCGCCGGGCCGGAGGCACCGCCAGCACGGCGCTGGGTGACCTGGCCACAGACGAAGGCGCCGCCACCGTCGCCCAGGCGGCCACCGCGGACGGTCCTGTCGACATCCTCGTGAACAACGCCGGTTTCTACCGGCATCTGTCGTGGGCCGAGGCCAGTCCGGCGGAGTGGACCGACGCCTACAACGTCAATGTCGTCTCGGGCGTCAGGATGATCCGGCATCTGGTTCCGGCCATGCGCGAACGCGGCTGGGGCCGTGTCGTCACGATCGGTGGCGGTCTCGCCTCCCAGCCGATGAACACCCATCCGCAGTACAACGCCACGCTGGCCGCTCGGCACAACCTCGCGGTGTCGCTCGCCCGCGACCTCAAGGGCACCGGCGTCACCTCGAACGTCGTCTCGCCCGGCGCGATCCTCGTCGAAGCGACGAAGGAGTTCGTCACAGCGCTCGGTCCCGCCCGCGGGTGGGGGCAGACCTGGGAGGAAGTCCAGCCGAACGCGGTTGAGGCCCTCATTCCGAACGACCACGGGCGTTTCGGCAAGCCTGACGAAATCGCCGCCGCCGTGGCGTACCTGTGCAGCGACTACGCCGAGTACATCAGCGGAGCCACGATCCGCGTGGATGGCGGACTGATCCGTTCAGCGTTCTGAGCGGGGCACCAATGCGGGCCGCCCGCCGAATGGCTCCCGGATTCGGGATGCGTCGCGCGGCGGCCCGCACGGTCGCTCCGTGCGTCGGTCGGGCGCGTGGCGTCCGCGCCCGACTGCACGGCGCGGATGTGGCCCGCTGGGGAGTCCTGCCCCACGGGCCGAATCGCGGCACGGGCCGCGGACAACCTCGTTGCTCTACGACCGTAGACCGCCGTTTCTGCCTCACTACACTCGTGTCGTGGACAACGAATCGCCTCGGCACGAGCCGCCGCCCGCCGCCCCCCGCCGGTCCCGTAACGCGGCAGCGACCCGCGAGGCGATTCTCTCCTCCGCTGTGGAGGCCTTCACCCGGCTCGGCTACGACACTGCCGGCGTGCGGGACATCGCGAAGGACGCCGGCGTCACCGCGATGATGGTCAACCGCTACTTCGGATCCAAGGAGCAACTGTTTGCCGAGGTGGTGGACAGCACCTTCGCCCCGCGGACCGTGGTGGGCAGCGATCCGGCGGCCCTGGTCCACGACATCGCGCGGTCGCTGGTGGAGCGCACCGCGCCCGAGGCCGAGGAACTGAGCCCTTTCCTGTTGATGCTGCGGTCCGCGTCCAATCCACGAACCGCCGAAATCGCCCGCCAGGGCATCGAACGGCATGTGGAACGGCACCTCACCGGACTGATGACAGGCGAAAACACATCGGAACGTTCTGCGCTCGCGCTGTCACTGATCGCCGGTGTGTGGCTGATGCGGAAACTGATCGGGAACACGGCACTGGTCGAAGCGGATCCCAACGAGCTGGCCGGGCGCCTGGAGAGCCTCCTGCGCACGCTCCTGGAAGACACCCCACCGGAAGGCAGCGACTGACGCACTCCCCGGCCCACCTCGACCTCGACCGGGGACGCTCGGGAGCAAATGCCCCTAACGAATACCGCTGTTACCGTTTCTATCGTGTGGCGAAGCACTGCACACGGAGAGGGTTACGGTCATGACACAGGGTTCTGGGGCTGTAAATCCGGACGCGGTGATGGCATTTCTGGGACGCGTCGTCGGCGATGGCGCGGCCGCCGTTGCCGGACTGTCGACCTCGATAGGAGGGCGACTCGGCCTGTACACGGCGATGGCGGGGGCAGGGCCGATGACCTCAGCACAGCTGGCCGAGCGGACCGGTCTTGTCGAGCGATATGTGCGGGAGTGGCTGGACACCCAGGTCGCAGGCGAGTACGTGCTCTTCGATGCGGAGGCGAACGCCTATTCCCTGCCGGCCGAGCACGCGGCGGTTCTCGCCGACCCTGCTTCGCCTGCCTACGCCGGGGGCCTGTTCGCCTTGATGAAGGCCCTGTACGCGACGGAGGACGCCCTGGTGGAGGCATTCCGCGGGCGGCAGGATGTGGGGTGGCAGCACCACTCCGATGCGCTCTTCGAGGGCGTTGCGGCGTTCTTCCGTCCCACGTACGCAGCATCGCTGGTGGCTGAATGGCTGCCGTCCCTCGACGGCGTCGTGGACAAGTTGGAGCATGGGGCGTCGGTAGCGGACGTAGGCTGCGGCTATGGATACTCCACTCTGCTGATGGCCGAGGCCTACCCGAAATCCCGCTTTTACGGTTTTGATTTCCACGAGCCGTCGATCAAGGCGGCACGAAAACTGGCGACGGAACACGGTCTGGCTGACCGCGTGTCCTTCGAGGCCGCCACAGTCGGCGACTTCCCGGGCGCTACGTACGACCTGATCACCTTTTTCGACTGCCTCCACGACATGGGAAATCCCGGCGATGTGCTGCACCGCGCCGAGCAGGCTTTGGCACAGGACGGGACCTGCATGATCGTGGAACCGAATACCTCGCATCAACCCCAGGGCAACATCAACCCGGTCGGCCGTGCTTTCGCGGGGCTGTCCACTGCCCTGTGCCTGCCGTCCGCGATGGCGCAAAAGGGGCCTGAAGCCTTGGGAAACCACGCAGGCGAGGAGGCTATGCGGGATATCGCGAGCAGGGCCGGCCTGGGCAGCTGGAAACTGGCAACGCAAGGGCTCGTCAGCCGGGTTTACGAGGTAAAGCGCTGACTGCCGTACACCGCGGGCGTGTCACCGCCGCAGCCGCGGGTCGCCCTCACGGGCCTTCGCCATGGCCTCCCGCGCCCCGGACGGTCGCCCGGTCAATGCCCCAGCGTCGCGTAGAACTCGTTGGCTTCCGCCAGCGCGTCCGCCTGGATCTCGGCCTCGGCGATCTGCTCCTCCGCGGTCAGAAAGGCGGCGTCCGAACTTTCGATGGTTTCCGCGATGCGGGCCGCCACCTGCTCTTCCGCGCTCGCCTCGACGGCACCCTCGCCCAACAGCTGGCCGAGCCATTCGACGACCAGCGGCCCGGCGACGACAGCGGCGACCGCGGCGACCGCGACTGCGGCGATCGCCACCTCCGCCTTCGTGCCCGCCGATTCGATGCCGTCCTTCCAGGTGGTGTAGGTCTTCAGCGCGACGAGCAGCTGCCGGCGCGCCCGGATGAGATGCGCGGTCGCTTCCCTGATGTCTCCGCGGGCGAGTGCTGACTCCACGGCCAGCAGCGAACCGTAGGCGTTGATCCAGATGGTCGGCGGCGGGACGTCGCGGTTGAAGAGGTGGTTCGTCCAGTAGCCCGCGAAGCCGGTGAAGGACGGCTCGTTGATGAGGGCGGCCTGGACCTCGTGCTCACCCTCGTACAGTTCCAGCTGCCTGCGCACCCGGTCGGCCGCGGCCCTGATCGCGTCGGCGGCCTTGGCCCGGGCCTGCTGTTCGCGCTCCACCGGCGGGGTCACGACGGAGAGCAGCACCTGCCCGTGCTCGTGGCCGTAGTCCGCCAGCGCCGCGGCGCAGTCCGGGCAGGGCGGGCGGGACACCGCGATGGCCTTGAGTGTGTGGTCCCCGGACATCAGGCGCTGCTCGGCATCGCCCGGTGCCCCTTGCGCACCACGCGGCTGCCTCGCCGCGTCCGCGTCCCAGCGCCGCACCCCTAGCCCGGCGAGCGCGGCCGCGACCGCCGGATCGTTCCAGTTCCCGCTGGCAGTCCAGTGATATATCGTCACGTCCGGATCGTCCGGATCGACGACCGCCCCGATCGCGAGCGTCTTCCACTGCCGGAGCACGGCGAGCGTCGCCGGATTCAACGTCGCGTACAGCCGCGTGAGGAGATTGGCGCAGTCGGCGAGCACTGCGGGGTGGGCGACGTAGGGTGCCGCCGGGTCGGGCTTGTCGTGGGGCGGATCGGCTCTTTGCACCGCGGTCGCCGGGCGTGCCTGCGCGAGCATCGCCCCGACGGCCCGGTTGCCGATCGTCCGCTGCATCGCGAGTACGCCGCCGGGGGTGCCCGGATGAGCCACCGTGAGCGCGCTGTCGGCCCGCACGGGCTTGGGGACGCGCTCCTTCGCCGTGGCTGCCATCGGTTCGGAAAGATGGCCCATGCCTCAACTGTACTGATCCGGGCGCGGGAACCGATGGCTCGTCAGCACGACTACCCGAACGGACACGCGGCGCTGCCCGAGAAGGCAGCGGAGACGGGGCTCAAGCCCCGCGCGGTCCGGTTGTGTTGTCGGACCCGGGTACTGCGGCGTTCCGCATGATTCAGCCGTCGTGGTGACCGTAGGCGGCCAGGACCTGCTCGTCGGTCTCGCCCCGGAAGGTCACGTGCCAGTGCAGGTGCTTGGACTCCTGGTACAGCCCTACGTTCGTGGTCACCGAACAGGAGCCGTGCTCCCGTTCGACCTGTGCGGCCACCGTGCGTACCAGGTGCACGACCTCCGTCAGCAGGTCCTCGCCGGCGCCGCCCAGGTCGGTCAGCGACGGCACGTGCTCTTTCGGGATCACCACGATGTGCACCGGAAACGAGGGGTTGGTGTGGTGGAACGCGAGAGCGTGGTCCGTCTCCGCCACCTTTTTCACCGACACCCGGCCGGCCAGCGCCTGGTGGCAGTAGAAGTCGGAAACACCCGCACCCGTCTCCACTGTCGGCTCCTCTCCGTGGTCCACCAGCGGCCGGGCGTCCCCCACGCCACAGTTTGCCGCCGGCCGGCGTGCCGGATCGGTGCCGATCCCGGCCATCACCTGATCGAGTGGTCCGGTCCGTGGGGACCGCCGGCAGCTCTCGCTCGGCGGGGCACCGTCGGCGATTCGGCCAATCCTTCTTCCCCGTGCTCCTGTTGCGGGAGACGGGTCGGTGCATCCTCCACCCTCCGACACGCGCCCGGTGCCCGGGGTCAGGGAACGACTGAAACACACCAGTTCGACTCGCGGAGCGGCTCGTTGGGCCTCACGACCACGCCGGACGACCCTCGGGGAGAACCACGTTGACTTCGGCCGCCACGAACCAGCAGCAGACACCACCGCCTCCACCACCTCCCGCGCAGATCACCTACAACGGGCAGTACTCCGTCAATCCGCTCGCCGAGGTCTCCTTCCGGCGGATGTGCGCGCAGATCCCCTCCGTCCTGGGCCGCATCGCCCGGCTGTCGTGGCGGACCGACCGGCGCGCGGTGCAACTGCTCCTCGGCTGCCAGACGGTCACCGGTGTCGCCGCCGCCGTGCTGCTGGCCGCCACCGCCCGCGCCATGGAGCCCGTCCTCGGCCACGGCAGCGCCGGCGAGCGGCTGCGCGACGCCCTACCGGCGCTGCTGCTGGTGGCGCTCGCAGCCGCGCTGAGCCGCTCGGCGGGCGCGGTGGCCACGTACGCCGAGCGGCGGATCACCCCGCGGCTGACCACCGAGACGGACTCCGCGCTGGTCGAGGCGGTGTGCCGGGTGGAGGCGGCAGCGTACGCGCAGGACGGCTTCTCGGACCGGCACGAGGCGGCCGAGATGGGGGTGATCCGCACGCACGTCATGGTCACCGACGCCCAGCGGTTCCTGTCCGCGCTGATCCGTATGATCACCGCCGGCGGCGTGCTGTCCGTGCTGAACCCGCTGATGCTGCCGCCGCTCCTGCTGGCGGTGCTGCCAGCCGGTGTCGGCGCGGTGCTGACCGCCCGGGTCGACTACGAGATCCACTACGCCAACATCGCCGACCGCAACGTGCGCGGCATGATGCGCTGGTGGGCGACCGAGTCCAAGTACGCGGACGAGGTCCGCGCCAACTCCATGACCGACTACCTCACCTACTGGTACCGGGCCCTGTCCGAGCGGTGCGACCGGCGCACCCTGGCCGCCGCGCCGCGTACCCTGCGGATCGCCCTGCTCGCCGCGCTGGCCGGCGGCGTCTTCCTCGTCGGGACCTGGAGCGCGCTGGCGTGGCTGGCCGTGTCCGGCCGCATCGAACTCGCGGTCGCGGCAACCGCCGTCATCGCCGTGCAGACCACGCTCGCCGCGCTCTCCCAGGTGGTCGTCAACGGCGCCGCCGTCTTCCACACCAGCTTGTACCTGGGCGACCTCCAGGCCTTCCTCGACGACGCCGCCGCCCGCGCCCCCCAGCGCGGCCGGCGCACACACACCGCGCCGACCGAGGAGATCCGCCTCGACGAGGTCGTCTTCCAGTACCCGGGCAAGGACAAGCCCGCCGTGGACGGCGTCTCCCTTTCCCTGCGGCGCGGCCAGATCCTCGCCATCGTCGGCGCGAACGGTTCGGGAAAGTCCACACTCACCCGGCTGCTCACCGGGATCTACCTGCCGGACAAGGGCAAGGTCACATGGAACGGCACCGACCTGGCCGGCATCGACCCCGCCTCGGTATGGGCGAACACGGGCCTGGTGCCGCAGATCTTCGCCCAGTGGCCGCTGCGGGTCCGCGAGAACATCACCCTCGGCCAGCCCCGCACCCACGACGACACACCCGTGTGGCAGGCCGTCGACGCCGTCGGGCTGCGCGAGACCGTCGAAGAGCTCCCCGCCGGCCTGGACACCCTCCTGGCCCGCGACATCTTCGGCGGCACGGAACTCTCCGGCGGTCAATGGCAGCGCATCGCCTGCTCACGGGCCCTGTACCGGCGCCCGGACCTGCTGATCCTGGACGAACCGACCTCCCAGATGGACCCCCGCGGCGAACACCGGATCTTCGAGCGGATCAAAGCCATCGCCGCCGACCGCATCACGATCGTCGTCACCCACCGCCTGGAGAACACCAAGATCGCCGACCACATCATCGTGATGGAACACGGCCGGATCACCGAACAAGGACGCCACGACGACCTCGTCCACGCCGGCGGAACCTTCGCCGAACTCCTGGAACTGTCCCACCACCGCTGACGCCCTTTCACCCTCGGTCCCGCTCCGTGGGTGATGACCACCGACGCCGGCGAACGCACCGCGCGTCATGACGTCTCCACGGCCCTCACCGACCGACACGAAGGACCTGGTGCCCATCGACAAGGACGACGCGGCGCCGACCGCGTCGTCCGGCGCCTCGGCCCGCAAGGCGCCGGGCACAGCGACCGGTCGACCGCTCCAGAGCCGGTCCGCTCGCCGCGGCGGTCATGCCGTCTCGGCGTACCGCTCCCCCGCATACGCCCGCAGCACCGGTATCACTGCCTCCGCGCCCCCGGGCAGCCTGTCGATCCGGTCCAGAACGTAGCCGCGGTGACCGCCGATCAGATGCCGGGCGTGATCCGAGTCATGCGCACCCGGCAGCGCCCACACCGTCAGGCAGGGGCGAGGGTCGAGGCTGTACGGCGGCCGCCCGACCGTCACGGTGGATATGTCGCTCCACCGGAAGAAGTTCCCCGGGTTGGCCACCTCGCGCATGGCGATGCCGGTGGCATCGATCCGGAGCTCCATCGGCTTGCGCCAGCGGACGTAGGACTGGCGCACCTGGATCCAGCAGATGAGAGTGCCGAGCATCGACACCGTCACCGGGATCCCGATGGCCGAATCGCTGCCGAGTCGGTTGTGGAAGACGATCACCAGCACGTACACCGACACGAACACCGCGCTGAACAGCAGCGCCCACATCGTCCAGACACGCGTCCGCCGGCCGTCGCCCAGGTCGGCGGTGAAGGTCCGCTCCCCGCCGGGGACGCTCAGTTCGGGCCCGGCAACCGTCACGGGGATCGGCGGCCGCACCGCGCGCGGTGCCGTCTCGAAGCGGTCGCCGGCGTACTGGGCGAGCGCGTCACGGAGATGCCCGACGTGCTGGTCCAGGTCCGCGCAGTTCAGCAGCGTGTAGCGGTCAAGGGCGTCCCGGCCGCGGTCCGGTTTGCGCGGCAGCGTCACACCCGGCGCCGTCCACAGCCGCAGCCGCGGCTTGGGGGGCGTGGTGTCGCTGTCCGCCGGCTGCTCGTACCACAGGGAGACCGCGCTGATCTGCCCCCAGGGCAGTACGGCGTCGTGCAGCGTGATCCCGAACGCGTCGATCCGCAGCCGGAACGGCTGCCGTGCCCTGCGCAGTTGGCTCCACCCGTACCCGGCGACCGGCACCGACAACGCCGCGAAAAGCCCCTGCCCCGGCTCGGGGCTGCCAGAAGCGACGAGCCACAGGAGCGAGCCCGCCAGCAGAGCCAGCCCCCACCCCACCCACCACGACCCGCGTTTTCTCAACGTCCGCTCAACCGTGAACTCCACCGCTCCACAACCCCCTCAGCCGTCCCCCTACCGGCACCATCATGCGTCCCCGCCCACCGGCATCCCGCCCCCGCAGATGGGTGGTTGCCCTACCGTGACGCCCACGGGACATCAACACCCACCCGCTTCTCCCTCACTCCCGACCGTTCACCGCGACGCCACCCCGCGGTGTGGCGGGCGGGACGCCGCCCCGGCCCGCCGCAGCCCGACATTCCGTGACGCCCCCCATACATCGCCGGTCAGCGACGGCGACGTATGCGGATGGGGCCGCGGGCCTCGGCCGGATCGACGGGACGGCCGCCCTGCGTGATCTCCACCTCGCCGGCGGTCACCAGCCGCCGGGCCGCAGACCGGACCGGTTCCATCAGCCCCCGCCAGCCGTCGTCGTCCCCTTCGTACACCGCCCGCGCAACGTCGGAGGGGCAGATCGTCGCGGTCGGGGCACGACGTTCCAACAGCTCCAGGATGGCTCGCTCCAGGCGCTCGTCCATCTGCCGTTCGCCGCGCCGCACACCACCAGTCTCGCAAAGACGACCCTGCCGGCGCTTCCTCGCCGTCAGACCTCACGGGCGCAGGAGGCGAGGCGATCGGCGAGCGCGGTGACGAGGTCGCGCAGCTCGGCGGGGCGCTCGATGACGAACGGCCGGTCCAGTGCGGCGAGTACCGGCGGCAACCAGTCCAGCCGCTCCGCCCGCAGCTCGACGCGCAGCCAGCGCTCGGCCGCCTCGTCCTCGCCCGCCACGGGCGGGTACTCCTCCACTCTCGCGACGCCGGCGGGGAGGCGTGCACGGATCTGTGCGACGGTGCCGTGGATCCGCAAGGTCACCTCATGCCGGTACTCGGCCGTGGCGAAGGCCGTCATGAGGCGTTGTGCCGGATCGAGGTCCTCGGGTGCTTCGAACGAGCCAGGCAGGGTCCGCGCGTCGGCGATGCGGTCGAGGCGGAAGGTCCGGTCCTCGTCGAGCCGGGCGTCCTTGCCCGTGACGTACCACCGGCCCGCATGGGCGACGATCCCGTACGCGTGCAGCGGGCGTTCGCTAAGCCGTCCGTCGCGGTCGGTGTAGCGGATCGAGACCGGCCGGCGGTGGCGCACCGCGTCGGCGAGGGTGAGCAGGACCTCGGCGTCCGGGGTGTCGAACTCACCAGGCTGATCCGTGAAGGCGAGGGCTTCCAGGAGGGTGCCGAGGCGGTGGGCGACGTGCTGGGGCAGCACTCGCCGGATCTTCGCCGATGCCGTCTCGCTCGCCGTGCGCTCCGTCGTCGTCAGGCCTCCCCGGCGGCCGGCGACCAGGCCGAGCAGCACGGCCAGCGCCTCGTCGTCGCTGAGCATGAGCGGAGGCAGCCGGTATCCGGGCGCGAGCCGGTACCCGCCGTAGCGGCCGCGCACCGATTCCACCGGCACGTCCAGGTCGATCAACTGGTCCACGTACCGCCGCACCGTGCGCCCTTCGACTCCGAGCCGGTCGGCGAGTTCCGCCACGGTACGGGTGCCGCCCGACTGCAGAAGTTCCAGGAGGGTCAGCACGCGGACAGTGGGGCGGGACACATCCACAGCCTAGCGCGAATACCGGACCGATTCTGTCCTCTATTTCTCCTAGCCTGCGACATGCAACGCCTCAAGCACAGCCAAGGAGATTCCCATGGACTTCGTCTCGATCCGCATCATCACCGGCGACGTCGCCCGCCTCGTCGCGTTCTACGAGCAAGCCACCGGGGTGCGGGCGACGTGGGCCACCGAGGACTTCGCCGAACTCACGACCGCGGGCGCCACCCTCGCCATCGCCGGCACCCGCACCGTGCCCCTGTTCGCCCCGGGCTCGGCCCGGCCGGCGGAGAACCACAGCGTCATCACCGAATTCCTCGTCGACGACGTCGACCGCGTCCACCAGAACCTGACCGGCGTCGTCACCGACTTCGTCACCGAGCCCACCACCATGCCCTGGGGCAACCGGTCACTGCTGTTCCGCGACCCCGACGGCAACCTCGTCAACTTCTTCACGCCCGTCACCCCGGCAGCCATCGAGAAGTTCGCGCGCTGAGACCCCACGGCCCCCTCCCGCCTGCACCTCGGCATCGCCCCCTGTAGGCGTGGACGTGGGACGACACCGGCTGTCACGAGCAGGAGGCCGACAGCCGAACTCCGCCCTGCACGCCATGGCCGTCAGCCGGATCCGGCTGACGGCCCTACTGCCGACGCAACCACGCCGACCGACTTGCCGGTGCGTCTCCCGCGTGACGCTCCGGGCCCGGGATACCTGTCCGATCGGCCCCGGCCGGCACAGCGAGGCGCCATTCACCGGACAGTCTGCGCGGCGCCGACGAGGGCTGCGGAGGCGACCTGGCGCACGAGGGCACGCCCACGGCGGACCAGGCCGTCGGCCCGCATGGGAAGGTCGCTGCTACGGGCTGCGACGCACTGCTCGTGTGTGCCGGTGCGCGGCTCGCGTCTGTTGAGCACGTACATGAAGGCGCCGAAAAGGCCGCTGAACTCCGCGACGATCACGAATCAACGTGGTGACGGCCATTGCGGCCGCAGCCACCTCGATGAACCACAGCAGCATCACACCGTCAAGCAGCATCGTGTCCTCCCAATGGCACTGAGGCAGCCTGCTCGCCTCACCGGATCACGCAGGACACCCTGCCGCGACCCGCGATTCGGAATCCTGTGAACGGAACCTGTCGTCCACCGACCGCCCGGTCCTCCGACGAGTCGGTCACCAGCCAGGGGTCTGTGCCATGCCGGTGGCGGAGGCGCGCTCGATGGCGTCGATGAGACGGTGCCGGTCCAGAGCGTGGCGGAAGTCGGGGACGGTACGGCCGCCGCCCGAGAGGTCGCGGGCGAGGTCGGCGTACAGGCGGGCGACGTTGCCCGCCATGGAGCGGGAGAGGTCGGCGGACAGGCCGTCGCCGAAGTACGGTGCGGGGATCTCCAGGGGCGCCGCGGTGGTGTCAGCGCCACGGCCCCCGGCCAGGGAGAGATCGGCGACCTGCATGTTGCCCCAGTCCGCCGTGATGATCAGATCGCCTTCGGTGCCGTTGATCTCCCAGCGGAAGTTGTCGCCCCGCGAGGTGCCGCCGCGGTAGAACACCGAGGCGGCCGCGCCACTCACGAGGGTCCCGATCACGGCGACCTGATCCGGCGCGGTGATGGGGACGGTGCCGCCGTCCTCGGCGATCCGTGCTTCGGAGCGGCCCACCACGAGACGGGCATTCAGCGACGCGAAGTCCCCCAGAATGTGGTTCAGCGGGTCGACAGCGTGCGAGAACGGCGAGGTCAGCGGTGTCGCGCCGTTCGCGTCGTCGTAGAAGTAGGCCGCCTTGCGGGTGGGAGCCTCAGGGCCCCACACCATGCCCGATCCGACCATGGTGGTGCCGATCACCCGGCCTATGTACCCCCCGTCGATCAGGTCCCGGGCGTACCGCACCTGCGGGGCGTAGCGGCCCTGGACGCCGACGACGCTGCGCACGCCCGCCTTCTCCGCGAGCTCCGTGAGGTGCTGGGCCTCGGACAGTCCGTTGCCCAGCGGCCACTCGCTGTAGACGTGCTTGCCGGCCTCGATGGCGGCCGTGAGCAGTTCCAGGTGCTCGCTGACCTTCACCGCGACCACGACCAGATCGATGCCGGGGTGGTTCAGGAGGGCCTGGTGATTGTCGTAGGCGGCCACTCCGTACTGCGCCGCCGCCGCCTCCGCCGAGCTGCGTCGGGAGGTGCTGACAGCGCGCAGCTCGAACGCCGGGGACGCCGCGATGGCAGGGATGTGCGAGATCGCGGCCCAGCCTGTGGTGCTGCCGCCGATGATGCCTACACCGATCGTTTTCATGGGGTTCTCCTTGTGCGTGGTTGACCATCCGCCGCGGGTCTCCGGTCACCGCCTCGTGGCTTTTACAGTGGGGGGACACGCGCGATGCGCTCCGGCACCGCCGACTGCTCACGGTCGAGCGTCGTGCCCCGAGCCGACAGCGACAAGAGAGCACTTCGAAGTGCCCAGGTATCCCGGAGGGAACCGTGGCCGCGGTAACTGCAGAAGAGATCCGGTCGGAAGCGGCCCATGGGGCCCCGGAATGCCGGGAGGAGTCCCGCCCCCTGATCCGCAGCGTGCTGGAGCGGATCGGCGACAAGTGGAGCGTGGTTGTCGTCTGCCAACTCGGCGAGTCGTCCCACCGGTTCAACGAACTCCGGCGACTGACCCGGCCCATCACTCAGAAAATGCTCAGCACCACGCTGCGTGCGCTGGAACGTGACGGCCTGGTCTGCCGCACCGTGCACCACACCGTCCCGCCACAGGTCGACTACGCACTCACCGAACGCGGCCTCTCGCTGCTCCACGTCGTCCGCGCCCTGGCCGGCTGGGCCGACGCCCACGCCCAGGAGATCAACCGGTCCCGCGTCGACTACGACGCGGCGCGGGACTGACGCCCCGCAACCCCGACCGTCCGGCCCCGCCTGCCGTGCGGCCTGGCGCGGCCCGCGACGGCCCCCCTTGCGGGCCGCGGCACGGGAGGTGCCCATTGCCCTCCTCTTGCGGCCGACCACCCCGCTGGGCGGTCACGCGGAGACGGCGATCGCAACCAGTGGGCGTTCGCGGCCCAGGATCCGGTCGGCGAGGAGCACCGCGCGATACATGAGAAACCGTTTCCGCATCAGCTCGCGTACGCGAGCGGTCCCCGCCTCGTCGAGGAGCCGGGCCGTGCCCGCGGTGACGGGGGCGCCGGCGGGGACCGTGCCGTGCATGGTGCAAGGCGCGAGCGTGACGTGGGGGTTGTTGCGGATGCGCTTGACCTTGCCGGAGCCCGGCGGGGTCAAGGCGTACAGGATGCCGTCGCGGACGACGCAGCCGACAGGGGTGGCGACCGTGCGTCCGTCCCTGCGGAGCGTGGTCAGGCTGACGTACCTGCCCCGGCCGATGCGGTCGAGGGCGCGCGCGAAGTCATCGGTCGTGGTGGACACGGGCGCCCTCCGCGCTGGTGGGGCGGGCCAGTTGGTCGATGAGGGCGCGGGCCGTGCGTGCGGCCTGCGCCTCGACCGCTGCCAAGGTGTTCCACGTGCCGGGCAGCATGTCCTGCTGCAGGAACAGGGCGAGGCCGTGGGCGGCGGCGGAGATGCGGACGAGGAGGCCGAACGCCTCCTCCGGGTCGCCGGCGATCCGGCTGGTGACCGGCATCAGGTCGTCGTGCAGGGCGCTGCCCGCCTGAGCCAGTTCGGGGTGGCGCGTCTTGTCGAGGCCGGCCAGGAACGTGATGTCGAAGAGTGCGCGTTCCTCCGCGGCGAAGCGCACGTAGGCGGCGGCGAACGCGGCCAGTTGTTCGGCGGGGTCGGTCCCGGAGGCCAGTGCCGCTCGGTAGCGGCGCTGCTGTTCCTGGTAGCCCTTCAGCGCCAGAGAAGCCAGCAGGGCATCCCGGTCGGCGAAGTGCTTGTAGGGCGCGGACACGCTCACCCCGGCCCTCCGGCACGCCTCGGCGAGGGTGAAGCCGTGCGGGCCGCGTTCCGCCACCAAGGCGAGCGCGGCCTCCTCCAGCGCGTTGCGCAGATCTCCGTGATGGGTGCCGCTGGGGCGCCTGTTGACTGTCACATCTCCGAGGTTAACACTATTAACCACGAGGTGAATAGCATTTACCTCGTGGCGGACCCGAACCCGGGCCGTCCCCGCTCCACACGTGGAGACTCCATGCCCCGACCGGCCCCCGCACGCTGGACCGCAGACCGCATACCCGACCAGCGCGGTCGCACCGTCGTCGTCACCGGCGCCAACACCGGCATCGGCTTCCAGACCGCCACGGCGCTCGCGCGGCGTGGCGCCTGCGTGATCCTCGCGGTCCGCGACCCGGACAGGGGCAAACGGGCCGCAGCCGAGATCACCTCCGCACTGCCCGCCGCGGAGGTGCGTGTGCTGCGCCTGGATCTGGGCTCCCTGGCCTCGGTCCGCGATGCCGCCGACGAGTTGCGCGGCAGCTGCTCCCGGATCGATCTGCTGATCAACAACGCCGGCGTGATGTACACCCCGCACGGGACGACTACCGACGGCTTCGAGCTCCAGTTCGGGACCAACCATCTGGGGCACTTCGCACTCACCGGGCTGCTGCTCGACCTGCTGCCCGCTTCCACCGGCTCGCGCGTCGTCACCCTCAGCAGCGCCGGCCACCGCATGGGAGGTCCCATCGACCTGGCCGACCTCGACTGGCGCACCCGGCCCTACAACCGGACTGCCGCGTACGGGCATTCCAAGCTGGCCAATCTGCTGTTCACCTACGAACTCCAGCGCAGGCTGCCCCCGGGCGGGCCGCTCGCCGTCGCCGCACATCCCGGCGGCGCCGACACCTCGGGCTCCAAGGACGCGATGACGCATGCGTCCGCTCTCACCCGTACGGCCTTCGCGGCCGTCCGGCCGCTCCTCCTCCAGTCCCCCGCGATGGGGGCCCTGCCCGTCCTGCGTGCCGCGACGGACCCGGGCGTCCGGGGAGGCGACTTCTACGGCCCGCGCGGATTCCAGCAGAGCAGGGGCTACCCGAAGGCCGTCCGGTCGAGCGGGCCCTCCTACGACACGTCGCTCCAGCGCCGGCTGTGGGCGATGTCCGAGGAGCTGACCGGGGTCTCGTTCCCCGGAACCGGGCTGCCCTCCGCCTGACGCCGGGTCCCCCGTGATGGTTCGGGGGACCCGGCCCGGGAGGCGGTACGGCGGGACGCTCCGGTCAGCCGGCCAGTTGCGGGTACAGGACCGCGAGGTCGGCAGTCAGACCCGCCTTGACCTGGTGGGAGAGCTCGTCGGCCAGCACCTCGTACGCGTCGGCCTCGATCCCGTCCAGCGCCTGCTCCGCGACACTCTCCGGGGACGTCTTCGGGGCATCGATGTGCGCCGCCAAGTCGGTGTCCACGTAACCGACGTGCAGCCCGGTGACGGTGATGCCGCGTGGCTTCAGCTCCAGACGCAGCGAGTTGGTCTGGGACCACAGCGCCGCCTTGGAGGCGCTGTAGGAACCGGCGAGCGCGACCCAGGACAGGACGGAGTGCACGTTGAGCAGGTGGCCGCCGCCGTTGGCCTCGATGACCGGGGCGAAGGCCTGGGTCATCAGCAGCGGGCCGTAGAAGTTGGTGTCGAACTCCCGGCGGATGTCGTCCACCGGGGAGGTCAGGAACGATGCCTCCACGGCTCCGGCGGCGTTGTTGATCAGGATGGTGACGTCCTGCGCCTGTGCCGCTGCGGCGGCCACCGCGGCGGGGTCGGTGAGCTCCAGAGGCAGCGCGACGGCGCCGGGGTGGGTGATGGTGCGGGGGTCACGGGCGGTGGCGTAGACCTTCTTGGCCCCCCGGGCGTACAGGGCCTCGACCAAGGCCCGGCCGATGCCTCTGCTGCCTCCGGTGACGAGAACAGTCGAACCTGCGATTGCAGTCACCGTAAACCGATCGGTTTCCGCTCGGCAACACAAGGCGTAAGCTCACTTCCATGACGTCCAGCACACCTGCCTCGCCCGCGGCCGCCGCGGCGGCGACTCCGACGCGCGAGCGGCTCCTCGATGCCGCGGCCGTGCTCTTCTACCAGGAGGGCGTCCACGTCGGCATCGAGGCGCTGTGCCGGGCTGCCGGGGTCTCCAAGCGGTCGATGTACCAGCTCTTCGCGAGCAAGGACGACGTCCTGGCGGCCAGCCTTGACCGCGCCGGTTCCGACTACCTGAGCCAGGTGCTGCCCGCCCCGGGGACCGACCTGCCACCGCGCGATCGCATCATGTACGTCTTCGACCGGCTCGAGTCGCTGTCGACATCACCGGAGTACCTCGGGTGCCCGTTCCTGGCGACCGCGTTCGAGCTCAAGAAGCCCGAGCACCCCGCCAGCGTGGTCGCGCGGCGCTACAAGGACGCCCTCACCGACTTCTTCCGCGAGGAAGCCCGGCGCGGCGGCGCCCACGACCCCGATCTCCTCGCCCGCCAACTCACCGTCGTCTTCGACGGATCCAGCGCCCGCGTCGCGGCCCAGGCCCAAAGCCTGGGCGGGCTGGCCACAGGCACCGCCGCGGCCCTGCTGGACACGGCGGGAATGGACTGAAGCTCGCGGGGTCCACGCTGCCCAGCGTTCGTCCACCCGGCCCGATATTGCCGTGCGGCCCGACGATGGCTGGATCGGAAATCTCCCCTGCCTTGTCGACGAGAACATACGGCGGCGTCGGCCCGGCGAAAGGACGGTGCGATGTTTCCCGCGACGGGCATGGCACTCCCCGGAAAGAGCAGTGCCGAATTCACGACCCCGGGTCGTCGCACGATAACCAGCTTCTCCTCCGGCCGCCCGCGAGTCCAATAAATACTTGGTATGGCGGCTATTTGCCGAGTTCATGGAAGTGCTACGGGGACAGCCGGCCTGCAGAGTCCGACTCACTCCGGACAGCCTGGGCGACACCGCCTCCCACCTGCGCAGATGTAATCCGCATTTGCCCTGGACGCAGCCGAGCACTAATATCCGGTCCGCGAATTCCGGAGAGTTTTTGAACAGACGCTCAGCGTGTGCACCGGCCGCACCACCGGCGGTCCGCTCCCAAACGTTCTACTTGCGAACCCAACGCACAGGTCATAGATTTTGGGTACTTCGGTCATCGCACATCATCAGCTGGAATTACCCGTTCCTCGAATTCAGGAACAGGAGCAGGACATGACTGGTAACTCACTATCGAGCCGCGGCGTCATCGCACTGCTGGCGGCCCTCTGTATCGGTGGCGGTGTCACGCAGGGCGCCCGAGCAAGCTCGCCGACCGATTCCCCCACGCAGAGAAAGGAACGCCTGGAACCCGTTGCCGAGTTCGACGGGGCAATGCCCACAGGGGTGACCGTCTCACGCACCGGCCGCGTGTTCGTGAACTTTCCCCACTGGGGCGACAAGGTGCCCTTCTCCGTCGCCGAAGTGCGTGACGGAAAGGCCGTCCCCTACCCGAACCGCGAGATCAACACCGCCGACACACATGATCCCGCGCACCACTTCCTCGGGGTGCAGAGCGTCGTCGTCGACGCGGCCGACCGGTTGTGGGTGGTGGACACCGGACGCATCCAGTTCGGCAACGCACCCGTGGGCGGCCCCAAGCTCGTCGCCATAGACCTGCGCACCAACAAGGTCGTCCGGACCATCCTGCTGCCCCGTCAGGTCGCCGGGCCCCGTAGTTTCGTCAACGACGTCCGGCTCGACCTCAGCCGTGGCAAGGCAGGCACCGCCTATCTCACGGACGCCTCCTCGGACGGCCCCAACGGTCTGATCGTCGTGGATCTGGCCTCCGGGACCTCTTGGCGGCGGCTCAACAACGTGCCCTCGGTGCGCCCCGTGCCGGACTTCGTCCCCGTCATCGACGGGAAGCGGATGCTCAACCGGCCGGCGCACGGCCCCACCAGCCCCATCAACATCGGGTCGGACGGCATCGCGCTGAGCCCGGACGGCAAGACCCTCTATTACTGCCCCCTTTCCAGCCGCACGCTGTACTCGGTGCCGACCAGCGGTCTGACCGACCGCCGGGTACCGGATTCCCGGATCGCGAAGACCGTGCGCGATCTCGGCAAGAAGGGGATGTCGGACGGGCTGGAGACGGACAGCGCGGGCCGCGTGTACGGAGGCGACATCGAGCACAACTCGCTGGTGTTCCGCGACACCGACGGGCGCTTCCGCACCCTGGTCCACGACAAGCGGCTGATCTGGCCCGACACGTTGTCGATCGGCTACGACCGGAACCTCTACGTGATGGCCAATCAGCTCAACCGGCAGGCGGCCTACAACGCCGGCGTCGACCTCCGGCGCAAGCCGTACGTGCTCTACCGGATCCCGGTCGACGGTGGGCCCGCCCGGCGGTAGACCCCGCCGTCATGGGCGGGGCCGGGGCGGCCGGCGCGGGATCAGCGGGCCGCCCATGCCTCCACCGCGGTGGTCACCGGCGCCCCCGTGCGCGCCGACTCCTCCACCGCCAGTGCCAGCAGATGGTCCTGGCAGCCCTCGGCCAGCGGATACGGTTCCGGACCGGCGTCCCGGACCCAGGCGCCGGTGCGGCACAGCAGGTCCACCACGGCGAGGTCGTCCTCGGACAGGCTCGCGCCGAGGTAGTCGTTGCGCCACACCACCCGTCCGTCGAACGAGATGTGGTGCACCTCCGCCCCTTCGAGGTTGAGGTCGGTGCCGGTGCGACGACGCAGCAGCGGGGACTCCACGGGTGTGCGCGGATCAGCCATCCGCACCACCGTGTCGTCCACGATCTCGCCGAGCGAGCCGCGCACCACCATCCGGCGGGCGCGCAGCGGATTCCACCACTGGTTGTCCGTGAAGTCGTACAGGCCCGTACGGGCGCCGCCGAAGTCCAGGAGTGCGAGGGTGGTGACGGCGTCCTTGGGCGTGAGGTCGTCCGACCAGCCGCCGGGGGACAGCGGGTCGGCGAGCGGTGCGGTGAAGGCCCGGGCCGTCACCGTCGCGGGCCCGCAGCCCACACCCAGTGTGTGCCGGATCAGCGACATCGCGTGGTACATGTGGGTCGAGGACACCTGGACGGACGTGACCTCGCCGATGACCCCTTCTTGTACGAGGGCGATGCGGGCGGCGTGGCCCGGCATCAGCGTGTACTGCTCAGCGACCTGGACGAGTGCGCCGCCCCCGGCGCGCGTCGCGCCCCCCACGGCGTCCCACAGCCGCCGAAGCCCGTCCGCGTCGGGCGCCGGCGGTGTCTCCGCGAGCACCGGCACGCCGTGCTCGACGAGTTCCCGCACGACCTGGGGCGAGGCCTCCCACGGGACCGACGGGATCACGAACTCCGGTTCGCGGCGGCACAGTTCGCCGACCGTCCGGAAGGCGGGCACACCCCACTCCGCCTCCACCTGGGCGGCCCGTTCGGCCGAGCGCGTCACCACGCCGGCCACCGCCAGCCGTTCGGGCAGCGCCCTCGCCAGCCGCACGAAGAACTCGGCCCGCCAGCCACTGCCCACGATGCCGAACCGTATGGGTGCTGCGCTCACCTGTCCGCTCCTTCCCGCGTCCGGGGCGCGAGTCTAACCCGGTGGCCTGTGCCGCGCGCCGCGACGGGCCTGGGCGTGACGGCGCCGTTCCCGGACAGCCGCGTCCTGATGGCGGTGCCACCCGCGACCGTCCTGGCCGCCGATTCCCGTCCTGCGATGTCAACAACGCCTGACTGCAGGGGTGGTTGACTCGGCGAGGCGGGCCTAGATTGAAATGTCCACAACCAGCGAGGGGGGCGGCATGAGGCGCACGGAGGCAGCCAGGCAGTTAGGGGGGTTCGTGCGCGAGCACCGTACCGACGGTGCGCGGCGCCTGCGGCAGGCAGGGATCTGCCTGGCGGTCGGGACCGTCGGCGCGGCGTTCGGGATTCCGGTGACGGTCGCATCGGTGGGCACCACCGAGGGGGCTCCGGAACTGGCGGGGTTGCTGCTCGGTGTCGGCCTGGTGGGGTGGGGTCTGGGGATCTGGCGCCTGGTGCAGGCGTTTCGTACCCGGGAGCAGTGCTTCGACGTCCACGAGCGCGGGTTCACCTACCGTGTGGCAGGCACCGCCACCCTCGTGCCATGGGAGGACGTCGCCCGGGTCGGTACGTCCAGCGGTGACGACCGGCCGCTTGCCGAAGCCCGGGGCATGGGCTCGACGTGCGAGATCCAGCTGCACAGCGGACGCCGGATCCGCGTCGACACCTTCACCGAGGACATGCACGACTTGGCCGCCGTGATCCACCGTGCGGTCCACCTGGGGCAGTTCCCCCAAGGCCGCGGGCACGCAGGCCGATAGGACGCCGCCGCGCGGCGGCGGGGAAGCCGGATCCGACGGTACGGGCGGCCCGCCGGCGACCTGGCCGCCCGACTTCGACGCGGCGAGCGGCAGTTCGCCTCCTCCGCCCCGGGATTCGCTGCGTGGTCCCTGCCTCGTGAAGCATCGGGCCTGCACACAACCGAGTGCGGGGGGTCGGCACTTGTCGGTGGAAACGTGATCTTCCTCACCGCTGATCAGGTATAGGTCCGCGAGGAGCTGTGCGTAAGATCATGACGCTCCACCGATGCGGATAGAGCGCCCCGGCGCTCTTGTGAGCGTATTTCACGCCACCTGTTCGACTCGGAGCCGCGAGCGATCAATTCGGGCCCTCCGCGTGCGGGTGCGTCGCTCATCCCCATTTTCCCCCATCCTGGGCCCTGCCTGGAACGCCTTCCCACGCCCGGTTCCAGACGGCTGCATTCCGCATTTGAGGTTCTATTGAGGTTCCGATTCTTGTTCCCTCCGCCCAGCCCCCATGACCTGTGACAACACACATCCTCCCGGCTACCGGACGTCCATCGGATGCTCACTGTGCGGCAATACCCGGGCGACAGATTGAGATGCCGACGCGCTCGGGACGTTGATACAGTCCGGAACGGGGCCGGAATGAAATGACCGGGGGTGTCGAAATGCGCCTTGTGAGCACCTGCGAGTTTCTCTATGTTACCGCCGCGTCATTTTCGCGATCCCGTCCACGGAACCAGGCACAGTGGCCGGACAACGGAAAACACGCCCACCGTGGCGCTATTTCACAACGCATTGCGGAGGGTCTGACGTCATGCTAGTGGAACGAAATGGACAGATCGCAAGCCTCGTCGCCTTCGCATCCGGCCGGAGCTCCGGAACGGCCTTCGGGTCCGACCGGATAGCCGTGATCAGCGGGCCGGTGGCGTCCGGGAAGACGGCACTGCTCCACCGGGTCCTGGAGGACCGCGCGGTCGCGGAGCACGGGCTGCTCACCGCTGTCGGCTCCCCCGCGGAACACTCGATACCGTTCGGTGTGATGGAGCAGTTGCTCCGCGATCCGAGGGAACCCGAACCTGGTTCCCTGCCGCCCTTACTGGCCGAAGCGTCGGGGATGGGCGGCACGCGTGCGAGCGGGGAACCGGTGGCGACCGAGGTCCTGCAGTGCTTCAACGCCGAACTGGGCAGGATGTCCGCGCGAGGACCCGTCCTGATCGCCCTGGACGATGTGCAGTACGCCGACACCGAGTCGCTGCAGGTCCTGTCGTACGCGCTGCGCCGGTTCCCGTCGTCGGGCCCGGGGGCCGTGTCGGCGATCGTGACCATCGGTGCCGACACGCGCCGCAGACCGCCCGGCGCGCTGATGGAACTCCTGCACCCCATGCGGGGGTTGCACGTGCGAGTCGGCCCGCTGAGCGTCGCCGGGGTGGAGCGGCTGCTCGCCGCGCGGGCGCACGGAGGCGAGCCGGGCGAGGGCCCCGCCGGCACCGCGGCCACCGGCCGGCCGGCCGATGCGGTGCACGCCGCCACCGGTGGGAATCCGCTGCTCGTCCACGGCATGGCCGAGGACCACTTCTCCCACGAACGCCCGCCGGCTCAGCCCGGCGACGGCACCGCGGACGGGTCGCCCGCCGCGGGCGAGCGGTTCCTCCGCAGCGCGCTGCTGATCGTCCACCGCGTCGGGGCCGACGGCCTGCGTGTCGCCCAGGGGATCGCCCTGCTGGGCGGCGTGACCCCGCTGCCGCTGCTGGCCCGGCTGGTGGAGGTCGAGGAGAGGGCGGTCCTGCAAGTGGTGTCCGCCCTGGACGACGCGGGCGTCCTGGACGACGGCCGGTTCCGGCACGCCGGCGTGCGGACGGCGGTCGTGGAGAGCCTGGACGACGACGGGGTGACGCGGCTGCGCCGGCGCGCGGCCCGCCTGCTGTACGAGGACGGCGCCCCGCCGCTGCTCGTCGCGGAGCAGTTGCTGGGGCACGCCACGTCGCCACCGGACGAGGAGTGGGCGCCGCAGGTGCTGGCGGACGCCGCCCGTGAGGCGATGGCCGCCGGGCGGGTGGACCTCGCGGTGAGTTGCCTGCGCATGGCCGAGGGCTGCTGCCGGAGCGAACGCGAGCGTGCGCAGGTGCGGATCGCCCTGGCCAGGTTCATCTGGCGGGTCACGCCCTCCGCGTGGCCGCGGCAGGTCCGTTCCCTCACCGGGACGGTCCGTGCCGGTCAGCTGCCGGCGGCCGACGCGCTGCGGCTCGTGGGCGACCTGCTGTGGAACGGCTGGACGGACGACGCGGTCATGGCGATGCGGCACGTGGCCGGGTCGGCGTCCCAGCCCGACGCCGAACTCGCGGCGGAAGTACGGTGGTTGCGTTCCATTCTTTTGAGCACGTTCCCCGGTGTCCTGGAGCGGGTCGACGCGACGCTCGCCCCGCTGTACGGCAGCGCGGCGGACGTCCCGGTGTCGCGGCCGGACGAGAGCCGGCTGGCGGCGGCGACGGCGCTGCACGACGCGCTCGCCGACGACCCCGCCGGGGGCGGGACATCGCCGGCACGGGAGGACGGCCGCCTCTGCGACACCGCCGACCGGATCCTGGCCGCGCTCCGTCTGACGGAGGAGACCGAGCCGACCGTGCAGTCCTGCCTGCTCGCTCTCGTCTTCGCCGACCAGTTGGGGACGGCGATGCAATGGGCCGACCGGCTGCTGGCGGAGGTCACGGCCCGCTGGCCCGCGAGTTCGACGGCGATCCTGCGCACCGTCCGGGCGCACATGGCGCTGCGTCAGGGCCACTTGACGCAGGCGCGGCAGTTGGCCGAGGAGGCCCTGGAGGATCTGCCCCCGCACTGCTGGGGCGTGGGCATCGGCGCCCCGCTGTCGGTCCTGATCGAGGCGAGCACCGCGATGGGCGACCACGAGGTCGCTGCCGAGATCGTGGGCCGGCCGGTGCCCGAGGAGATGTTCGCGACCCGCTACGGGGTGCAGTACCTGTACGCCCGGGGCCGGCACGAGCTGGAGACGGGCCGTCCGCACGCCGCCCTGCGGGACTTCTCCACGTGCGGCCGGCTGATGAGGCGCTGGGGCATGGACCGCGCCACGCTGGCGCCCTGGCGGGTCGGCGTCGCGGAGGCATGGCTCGCGCTGGGGAGCCGCGACCAGGTGGAGCACTTCGCGCGGGAGCAGCTCACCCGTGACGCCGGTCCGCGGGCCCGCGGGACGGCGCTGCGCGTGCTGGCGGCGGCTCGGCCTCTCGGCGAGCGGGTGCCCCTGCTCTCGGAGGCGGTCTCGCTCCTCCAGGCGAACGGCGACCGCTACGAGTTGTCGCGCGCCCTGAGTGACCTGGGGCAGGCTCACAAGCAGCTGGGCGACCCGGTCCAGAGCAAGTTGCACATCCGCAGGGCGTGGCGGATCGCCGAGAGCTGCGGCGCCCACAAGCTGCGTCAGTCCCTGCAGTCCGAGCAGCCGGGCCAGGCCGCGCCGAAGGTGCCCGAGCGGGCACTGCCGCCGGCGACGGCGGCGGCCGCGGCGCTGACGGACGCGGAGCGCAGGGTGGCCTCCTTGGCCGCACAGGGTTACACCAACCGGGAGATCGGGGCGAAGCTCTTCATCACGGTGAGCACCGTCGAACAGCATCTGACCCGCGTCTACCGGAAGATCAACATCTCTCACCGCAGGGACCTGCCCGTCAGTTTGGACCTCGATGTCGCCCATATCGCCTGACCCCGCCGTATCCCGCGCCCCCCTCTCGACGGGAGGGGCGCCGTCTCCCGGCCCGAGGCTGCTCGCCGTCAGCGACCTGCATGTCGGCATGGCCGACAACCGGCCGATCACGGAGTCGCTGCGGCCTTCCCACGACGACGACTGGCTGATCGTGGCCGGTGACGTCGGCGAGCTCACCGAGGACATCGCGTGGGCCCTCGGTCTGCTGGCCGGGCGGTTCGCGAAGGTCGTGTGGGCGCCCGGCAACCACGAGTTGTGGACTCCGCGCGAGGACGCGGTGCAGCTGCGGGGCGAGGAGCGCTACCGGTACCTGGTGGAGATGTGCCGGGGGCTGGGCGTGCTCACCCCGGAGGACGAGTGGCCGCTGTGGGAGGGCGCCGGCGGGCCGGTGCGGGTGGCGCCGCTGTTCCTGCTCTACGACTACACGTTCCGGGTGAAGGGCACGTCGACCAAGGAGGAGTCGCTGGCCCGGGCGCACGAGGCGGGTGTGGTGTGCACGGACGAGTACCTGCTCCACCCCGACCCCTACCGCGGCCGTGACGACTGGTGCCGGGCCCGGGTGGCCGAGACCCGGCGGCGGCTGGCCGCGCAGGACCCGTCGGTGCCGCTGGTGCTGGTCAACCACTTCCCGCTGGTGCGCCAGCCCACGGACGTGCTGTGGCACCCGGAGTTCGCCCAGTGGTGCGGCACGGTGCTGACCGCCGACTGGCACCGCAGGTTCAGCACCGCCGCCGTGGTCTACGGGCATCTGCACATCCCGCGGACCACCTGGTACGACGGGGTGCGGTTCGAGGAGGTGTCGATCGGCTACCCGCGGGAGTGGCGGCGCCGCGGCCACCCCAAGGGGCTGCTGCGGCAGATCCTGCCGTACACGGGCCAGCAGCCGAGAACGGCCGCGGCACCCGGAGTCCCAGGAGTCCTGGAGGGGCGGTCATGATCGAGGCACTGCTGCCCGGGGCGGCCACCAGCGAGGTCTTCGGGCCCGACGACTCCGCGGCGCTGTACCCCGAGGAGGCCGCGGTCGTCGCGCGGGCAGTGGACCGGCGCCGCGAGGAGTTCGCCACGGTGCGGGCCTGCGCCCGGCGTGCCCTGGCCGCCCTCGGGATGCCGCCGGTCCCCGTGCTGCCCGGCGTGCGCAACGTCCCGCGGTGGCCGGCCGGGGTCGTCGGCAGCATGACCCACTGCGAGGGTTACCGGGCGGCGGCACTGGCCCGGGACACCGACCTGGCGATGATCGGGATCGACGCCGAGCCCGACCTGCCGCTGCCCGGCGGTGTACTGGAGTCGATCGCGCTGCCGGGCGAGCTGGCCTGGGTCCGCGCGGGCGGCGCCGTGCCGCGGTTCAGCCGCGACCGCCTGCTGTTCAGCGCGAAGGAGGCCGTCTACAAGACCTGGTACCCGCTGCTGGGCACCGAGCTGGACTTCGAGGACGCCGACATCGCGTTCCAGCAGGACGGTGCGGCCGCCCGGCCGCAGGGCACGTTCTCGGCGCGCATCCTGCGGCCGCGGCGCGCCCCCGACGGCCGCCTGGTCGAGCGCTTCACCGGCCGCTGGCTCGCGGACCGGGGACTGGTCGTCACGGCCATCGGCTTCCCGGCCGCTCTCGGCGCGGCGGAGCCGGAAACCCGTGCGGGCACGGTCGGTTACCAGGGTCCATAGGGGTTGTTGCCCCGACTCCCGCCGAAATAGCGTCATTGCCTGGCGCGACTGCGCAGCCGCGGGCCGCGGCGTCCCGAACCCGGGGCCCGCGGCCCGGCGCTGCGATCCCCGGCTCCCGCTCGACTGGTCTCCGGTTTCCTGGAAGCGCCGTGGAATCGGCCCGAGAGGTATTCCCGATGACGTCAGTCAGCCCGGCCCCCGTCACCATGCTCGTGCCGGACTTCCCTTTCTCGTACGACGGCTGGCTCCGCCATCCGGCCGGGCTCGGCACCCTCCCGCCGGAGCGCCTGGGGTCCCCGGTGGCCGTGGTCGGCGGGGGGATGGCGGGCATGACCGCGGCGTACGAGCTGATGCGCCTGGGCCTGCGGCCCGTCGTGTACGAGGCGGAGCAGATCGGCGGCCGCATGCGCTCGGTGCCGTTCCCCGGGCAGCCGGACCGCGTGGCGGAGATGGGGGCGATGCGTTTCCCGCTCTCCGCCCGGTCCCTGTTCCACTATGTGGACCTGCTGGGGCTGCACACCACCCCGTTCCCCAACCCGCTGGCGCCGAGCACGCCGAGCACGATGATCCACCTCATGGGCGAGCGGCACCGGGCGCGGGTGGCCGACGACCTCCCCGATGTCTACGTGCAGGTGGCGTCCGCGTGGGAGAAGGCGCTGCAGGAGCGCGCCGAACTCTCCACGATGCGGGACGCCGTCCAGCGGCGCGACACCGAGACCCTGAAGCGGGTGTGGAACCGGCTGGTCCGGGAGTTCGACGACCAGTCCTTCTACGGTTTCCTCGCGACCAGTTCGGCGTTCCAGTCGTTCCGGCACCGGGAGATCTTCGGCCAGGTGGGCTTCGGCACCGGCGGCTGGGACACCGACTTCCCCAATTCGCTGCTGGAGATCCTGCGGGTGGTCTACACGGAGGCCGACGACAACCAGGTCGCCATCACCGGCGGCTCCCAGCGGCTGCCGTACGGCCTGTGGGAGCACCGGCCGGAGCAGTGCGCGCACTGGCCGGCGGGGACGTCGCTGGCGTCCCTGCACGGCGGTGCGGCCCGGCCCCGGGTGCGCTCGGTCGTCCGGGACGGCGACGGCTTCCGCGTCACCGACGCCTCCGGGCACGGCGAACGGTTCGACGCGGTGGTGTACACCCCGCACCTGTGGACCCTGCTGAACCGGGTGGAGTGCGACCCGGCACTGCTGACCGCGCCGCTGTGGACCGCGGTGGAACGCACCCACTACATGGGTGCGTCCAAGCTGTTCGTACTGACCGACCGGCCGTTCTGGCACGACCCGGACCCGCTCACCGGCGAGCCGGTGATGAGCATGACGCTGACGGACCGCATGCCGCGCGGGGTCTACCTCTTCGACGACGGTCCGGACCGCCCCGGCGTGATGTGCCTGTCGTACACGTGGAACGACGACTCGCTGAAGATGGCCACGCTGGATCCGGCCGAGCGGCTGGACGTCCTGCTGGACAAGCTCGCCCTCGTCTACCCCGGGCTCGACATCCGCTCCCATGTCGTCGGCGACCCGCTCACGATCACGTGGGAGACCGAGCCGCACTTCATGGGCGCGTTCAAGGCGAACCTGCCGGGACACTACCGTTACCAGCGGCGGCTGTTCACCCAGTTCATGCAGCGCGGTCTGCCCGCCGCGGAGCGCGGCTTCTTCCTGTGCGGCGACGACGTCTCCTGGACGGCCGGTTTCGCCGAGGGCGCGGTCACGACGGCGCTGAACGCGGTGTGGGGCGTCCTGGAGCACCTGGGCGGCGCCACGCGTCCGGAGAATCCCGGCCCCGGTGACCTCTTCGAGGCGCTCGCGCCCCTCGATCTGCCCTACGACTGCTGAGGTCCGGGATTCTCCGGCGCGGACGCCGTGCCGCGACGGTCCTATGCGGCGGCCGTGCCCGCCAGGGCCGCGGTGCCCTCGGCGCAGGACGCGCGCAGCGCCTCCAGTTCAGCGGGGTCCAGCCGGCCCGCGGAGCCGCGGCGGCCGTCGCCGTCGAGGAGGCGGGCGGCGGCCTCCAGCCAGTCGGGGCGGGCCTCGACGCCGATGAAGGCCGCCAGCCGGGTCAGCTCCTCGCGCGGCTCCGCCAGGAGGTGCTCGTAGGAGAGCGAGGTGCGGATGCCGGCGGGGAGTTCCTCCAGGTTCCGCACGCCGTCGACGATCCAGCGCGACCACATGTCGCCGAAGACGGGGAGCGGGATCGGCCGGTCCATGATGAGGGCGGGGTCGTACGTGCCCGTCAGCAGCGGGGCCAGGTCGGGCGGGACCTGGGCGAAGTGCTCCGCGGTCAGCTCGTACGGGGAGTCCACGCCGCACCGTTCCGCGATCTCCAGCATCATCGGGATCATGCGGAAGGCGATGTGCCGGCTCATGGACAGGGCGCAGTCGGGACCGCTGCGGTACAGGTGCACGAAGCGCGCCTGCGGGAAGAGGGCGCGCAGCGTCCCGACGTTGCCCAGGGAGAGCCCGGATCGTTCGACGACGGCGCCGGTGGCGCCGAACCGTTCGGCGAGGACGGAGAAGAAGGCCTGCCACTGCAGCGGCGCGGGGCGGGCGGGCCACGCGCTGATCTGCGGCTCCAGCTCGTCCAGCAGCCCGTCGGGGTCGTCCGTGAGGTGCGGCAGGACCATCATGCTGATGGCGGGGATGCCGGTGGTCGCGGCGGAGTAGCGCCACTCGGGGTGGCGGTTGTAGAGGAACTCCGACGGCGGGGCGCCGTTGCGGACCAGGGTGTCGCTGACCCAGTTGGGTGTGGTCAGAAGGGTCCAGAACTCGGCACCGCTCAGCGGCTCTTCGGAGAGCGCCGCCGGATCGGTGACGCTGGCGAACAGCTCGTTGAGACTGAGGATGTCCGGGTGCAGGTTCACCACCGCGGACAGCGCCGTGGAACCACAGCGTCCGGTACCGACGACAAAAGTCAGCTTATCGGGCATCAGCCGACTCACCTTTCGTTTCTTGCCGTTCCCCGCCGCGGCTTCCGGGGCGGGGAACGCTTTCTCACTCGGCGGCCATCCGCGCGAGCTGCTTCTTGTCGGGCTTGCCGTTGCGGTTGAGCGGGAACTGCTCCAGCACGACGACCCGGTTGGGCTGTTCGAAGGCGGGCAGCACCGAGCACAGCCGCTCCCGCCAGTAGCCGGCGTCCCGCTGCTCCTCGTCCTCGACGAAGAAGACCAGCTGGGAGCCGCGCAGTTCGTCGGGGAGCGGCACGATCCGGGTGGGGCAGCCCTCGGCCGCCACCTTCCGCTCGATCAGCTCGGGGTAGAGCGTGTAGCCCATGCGGTGGACGGCGAACTTGCGTCCCAGGACGTGGAGGTTGCCGCCGTCGTCGAGGTGCCCGAGGTCCCCGGTGCGCTGCCATCCGGTGGGGTTGGGGACGACGGAGCCGTCGTCGGCGATCTGGCCCTCCAACGCGTCGGGGGTGTCGACCTCGATCTCGCCGGGCTGTCCCGCGGCCACCTCTCGGCCGTCCTCGTCGACGATCCTCAGCCGGATGCCGTCCATGGCACGACCGCAGGCGACGGGGTTGTCGAGGGTGGCGAAGGAGATGTTGCCCAGTTCGGTGGAGCCGTAGCTGTCCAGCAGGGGGAGGCCGAACTCCTCGACGTAATCCGCCACGAGCGGGGCGTCCAGCGGCGCCGCGCCGACGCAGAACATCCGGGTGCCGGCGATGTGTTCGCGCAGCGCCGGCTTGCGGGTCACCAGGCTCAGGATGCTGCGGTAGCTGGAGGGGGTGGCGTCGATGACGGTGACCTTGGCGTCGCGCCCCATGCGCAGGGCCCGGTCCAGCCGCCGGTAGGGCGCGATGACCAGGGAGCAGCGGGTGAGGTAGGCGATGAGCACCATCGACAGCCCGTACTGGTGGGCGAAGGGCAGCAGCGGCATCAGGACGTCGTCCGGGCGGTGGCCGACCTGCTCGGCGTTGCGGCGCAGGTTGCGCAGGAACTTCGCACCGGACTTGACCACGCCCTTGGGCGAGCCGGTCGAGCCGGAGGTCCACATGATCAGGCCGTCGGGCAGCTCGCCCCAGGCGTCGAAGGACAGGGTGCCCGGCACGGGGGGCAGGCCCGCCGTGGCGACCATCAGCTCGTACAGGTAGACGGGGTCGGCGCCCTGGTCGATGGGGGTCTCGTCGTCGACGATGGTGACCTTGACCCCGGTGCGCAGGGCGATGCGGCGGGTCTCCTCGACGTGCTCCTGCTGGTCGACGAGGACGATGGAGGCTCCGACCTCCATCAGCGCGTACAGGACGCAGATCCAGCTCGCCGAGTTGCCGGCCTTCAGCATGACGCGGTCGCCGAGGCCGATCCCGTGTTCCCGGAGCACATCGGCGACGCGGAGGGCGTCCTGCTCGAACTCCTCGACGGGCCGTACCGAGTCTGCTGCAAAGATCATCGCGGTCATCGGTGGCACTGAGTCCTTCCTCTGGGCCGAACGTGGCCGGTGCTGACGTGGTCTGCGCGGTGCCGACGGCGGGTCCGGACCCGTTCACAGGGGGGTGGATCGCGGGGGTGCGCGCCGCGCTGCGCGGAGGTGCTGTCGGTCCCGTCCCGTGGACGCGGTTCTCCACCCGTCACGCTAGGGACCAGGGCACATCGCGGGGTACCCCTGTTCCGCCCCCTACGGCCCCTGCTTCGGCGCGATGCGGTCGGGCTCGGGTCCGTGGAGCGAGATGAGCTGGTCGTGCACGAGGTTGACGACCTCGCGGCGGTGCGAGTCGAGGTAGCCGGGCGCGCCGGGGAAGACCTCCAGGTCGAACGGCCCGGCCGTGCAGCGCCGCCAGGCCCGTACGCCGGGCAGCGGCGCCTGCGGGTCGTGGTCCCCCGTCAGGGCGACGACGCGGCACTGGAGGGCGGGCGGCCCCAGGAATCCGCGGTGGCCGGGACCGGGGCGGCCGGACACGAAGAGCGTCAGCGGCCCGGTGTCGGTCTCCCGCTCCAGCCGCTGCGCGACGCCGTAGGCGAGTTCGGCTCCCAGACGGTGGCCGAACAGGGCCAGCGGGCGGTCCGTCCATTCGCGCACCGCGTCGTAGATCTTGTCGGCGAGGCCGGGGCAGGGCGCGGCCGGCTCCTCCTCCCCCGGCTCCGCCAGCGGGTACTGGACGATGAGCAACTCGACGGTGGGCAGCAGGAGTTCGGACATGGCGAGGTAGCACACCGAGGAGTTCCCCGCGTCGGGGAAGCAGACCAGCCGGTACCGGCTCGGCACGGCCGGCTGCTCGATCCGGATGAGCACGACATCGTCGAACGCGACGTCCGTGACGGCACGGAGGCGGCCGCCGGCCCCGGACGTCATCCCTCGGCCGGTCCCGCCCCGGCCGCCCCGAGCGCGGAGCCGTCACCGTCCGGTTCGCCGCGCTCACCGGCGGGGCTCGTGCACGCGGTGACACCGAGGCCCCGGTCGTACAGCCACCGCAGGGCGTCGGACAGTTCGGCGCCGCCCGCGGCCGAGGGCTCGGCCTCCTCCACGGCCGTGTGGAGTGCGGAAGTGAAGAAGTACACGTCCCAGGACGACGGACCCGGGGCCCGGTCCGCCATGATCTGCGCGGCGGGCCGCCGGACCCGGAACTCCTCCAGGGGTTCCACGATCCCGCCGGGCGGGAACGCGCCGCCCGCGCACAGCACGAAGTCGTCGTCGGCCAGCCACTCCCGGGCACTGCGCACGGCACCGATCGTGCCCGAGTGCCGGGGCTGCCCGGGCAGGTAGGTGATGCTGATGCCGAAGCGGGAGCCGTCCCCCGCCTCTGCCTTGACGCCGTCGTCCGGGCCGGCGACGACGACACCCACGTCCACGACGCCCGCGTCGGCGATGCCGCGCAGGACCTGCCGGAGGACCGGTCCGTTCGCCGGCACGACGAGTGCCTTCACGGGGCCTCCTTGCCCGGGGGAAGTGTGCGGAGAGCAGTGGCGCCGGTCGCGCACGGCACCGCCCGCCCCGGTGACCCGGGGCCCGCGGGAAGGACCGCACAGGCGCGACCCACCGGAAATTCATTTCCGGAGATGCAATTCGGCGCGATCACGCCGCGATGCTAGAGGGATTCCCGAGCGGGCCGCAACACTACTTTCCTCAATGTTTGCCGACGCGACCGGAAAAGCAATGCGGGAAAGGGCGGGACAGCCCCTATTCCCCCCTTACCATTCCCCGCCGCCCCCTAGATCGACAGGGAATCGGGGTACCGCGAAAACCCTTGTGCTAGACAGGATGCGCACCATCCATGTCCTCTTCAGTCGGCGCTCGACGCGCGGCCGGTCACACGACATTCCCGTGCGAATCCCCGGACTGCCGTTGCCGCGTCCCGCACGATTCGTAGGCGTCAATGACATCACATCAGACCACGGATTCCGCCGTAGTGGTGGACGGGCTGGTCAAGAAATACCCGGGACGCGACCGGCCCGCGGTGGACGGCTTGAGCTTCTCGGTGGGCCGGGGCGAGGTCTTCGGTTTCCTCGGGCCGAACGGAGCGGGCAAGACGACGACCATCGGCGTCCTGACGACCCGGGTCGCCCCCACGGCGGGCCGCGCGTTCGTCCAGGGCGTCGACGTCGCGGCCCACCCGGCGCGGGCGCGCCGCGCCTTCGCCGTCGTGCCGCAGCGCAACAACCTGGACCGGTCCCTGAACCTGCGCCAGAACCTCGTCTTCCACGCCGGCTACCACGGCATGAGCCGCTCCGAGCGCAACCGGCTCGCCGACGAGTGCCTGGAGTGGGTCGGCCTGGCCGACCGCCGCAAGGCCCGCGGCGACGAGCTGTCCGGCGGCCAGGCCCAGCGGGTGATGATCGCCCGGGCCCTGATGCACCGCCCGGACGTGCTGTTCCTCGACGAGCCGTCCACCGGGCTCGACCCCCAGGCACGTCTGTTCATCCACGAGCGCATCGCGGAGCTGAGCGCGCGGGGCGTGACGACCGTGCTCACCACCCACGACATGGACGAGGCCGCCAAGCTCTGCGACCGCGTCGGCATCGTCGACCACGGCCGGCTGCTCGCCCTCGACACCCCGCAGGCGCTGCTGAAGAGCCTGAGCAGCACCGCGCTCACGGTCACCGTGCAGCCCGCGCAGCCGGGGGCGGAGAGCGTCACGCGCCTGCTGGAGGGCATCGAGACGGTCGAGCGGGTCGAGGTGGTGCAGAACGAGGAGGATGCCGCGGAGCAGCCCGACGCGCAGTCCCCGGTCCGCCTGCGCATCTACAGCGACGCCCCGTCGGGCTCGGTACTGCCGACGGTCATCACCGCCCTGGCGGAAGCCAGTTGCGACATCAAGGACCTGAGTGTGGGCACCGCCACCCTCGAGGACGTCTTCATCGATCTGACCGGCCGGGAGCTGCGATGACCACGACCACCGCCCCCGACCCCGTCGCCGGCTTCCCCGAGGAGCTGCGGCCAGAGCGCACCGGAGTGCGCACGGCGACCCGCACGTTCTTCTTCATCCTCTGGCGGGACATCTTCGTCACCGGCCGCGAGCTGGGCATCTTCCTCGCGCAGGTGCTCGTGGAACCGCTCTTCATCCTCTTCGTGTTCGGCAAGGTGCTGGGCGATCTCGGCTTCACCGGGGGCGGGTTCCAGCAGGTCCTGCTGCCGGGCGTCGTCGCGCTGAACAGCTTCCTGGTCAGCCTGCAGAACACGGCGCTGCCCCTGGTCATCGACTTCTCCTGGACCAAGGAGATCGAGGACCGGCTGCTCGCCCCGATCCCGACCACGCTGGTCGCGGTGGAGAAGATGGTCTTCGGCGCGCTGCGCGGCGTCGTCGCCTCCCTGGTGATGATCCCGATCGGCATGCTGGTCCTGGACGACGTCTCCTGGCCGCTGGACACCTTCCTGCCGACCGTGGGCGTGCTGCTCCTGGGCGCGCTCGCCGGAAGCACGGTGGGACTGACCATCGGCACCCTCGCCCCGGCCCGCCACATCAGCGTGGTCTTCGCCGTCACGCTGACCCCGCTGATGTTCACCGGCTGCACCCAGTTCCCGTGGCGGGCCCTGACGGACCTGCGGTGGTACCAGGTGCTGTGCACCCTCAACCCGCTGACCTACGTGAGCGAGGGCATCCGCGACCTGATGCTGCCGGCCGGCGGCCCCGCCTCGATCCCGCTGTGGGTGGACCTGAGCGCGCTGACCGCGGCGATCGTGATCTTCGGGACGATCGGCATCCTGGGCTTCCGGCGCCGGGCGCAGGACTGATCCGCGCCGCCGGTCCGCGTTCCGCCTGTTTCGTCCTCCGTATTCCGCAACTCCCAGGGCCTCGTGGACCGGGCCGCGCGCACCGCGCGGCCCGGTGCGCGGGGCCGCTTTCGTCCGGCACGTACGGCACGTCCGGCACGGACGGCGAAAAGCGGCCCCTTGTCCGAACGCCCTTTCCCGACCCGCTCCAGACGTACACCGACCATGACCGGGCGACCGGCCGGCGGCAAAGGCATTCACATCATGAGCAATTCACAGCCGACTCCCGAGAACGACATCACCGCCCTTTCCCGGCAGCCGCATTCCGGTGACGGCGCGGAGCGCACCCGCACGGCCGTCGTGTTTCCCGGTATGGGGCCCTCGTCCTTCTCCGACATCGGGAAGTTCCTGCTGCTGGACCCCTACGCGCGCCAGCGGCTCGCCGAGGCGGACGAAGCGCTCGGCTACTCGCTCTTCGACCGTTTCCGGGCCACGGAGGACGATTACTCCACCTATTCGCAGATCGCTTTCCTCATCGCCTCGATGGCCATGGCCGACCGGGCCGTGGACGCCCTCGGCCACGCCCCCGACGTCTGCGCCGGACCCAGCTTCGGCCAGAAGGCCGCCGCCGCCTTCACCGGCTCGCTGTCCTTCGCGGACGTCGTGCGGCTCACCGCGGAGTGCGCCCGCTGCGAGGAGGAGTACTTCGCCGACGCCTACCAGGACGTCGTCACCCACTGCTTCGTCCGCGTGCCGCAGGAGCCGTTCGACGCGATCCTCGCGGAATTCGACGACCGCGGCGCCTGGTACGACATCTCCGGACGGCTCGACAGCGGGTTCCACATGCTGTCGGTGCAGGAGAAGGAGCTCGACGGGCTCAAGGCGGCCATCAGCGCCGCGGGCGGCTACTCCATGTACGCGATGCGGCCGCCGGTCCATGCCGCGTCGTTCTCGGAGCTGCGCCGCAAGGCCGAGGAGGAGGTGTTCGCGGCGTACGACTTCGCCGATCCCGCGCTTCCCGTGGTGAACGACGTGGACGGCACGGTCGTCCGCGACGCCGCCGGGATGCGCGCGATGATGCTGGACACCTTCGACCGGCCGATCCACTGGCCGAACGTGGTGGCGGGTCTCCAGGGCCTCGGTGTCGGCACGGTGTGCGTCACGGGGCCCGACAACCTCTTCCACCGGCTCGACCTCACCAAGGACTCGTTCGAGGTCGTGACGGTGGGGCTGCCGAAGAAGCGCCCCCGGGAGCGGGAGCGGCGCGGCGCGTGACACGGCGCCGAACGGCGGAGGGCCGGGGCCCCCCCCCCGGGGGGGGGCCCCCCCCCCCCCCGGGGGCCCGCAGGGCGGGGGTTTGCCCGCAGAGGGGTTAGGGGAGCCACAACACCAC
>NZ_JBEYWO010000030.1:0-108640 GCF_040644455.1 Streptomyces sp. NPDC046977 | reverse complement strand
GCTTCCTTCGAGACCGTTTCACCGGCCCCTCCGGGCTTTCCCTTCGTTGTCTCCAGCTTAGCAGATCCGATTTCCTTCTCTGCCACCCTCTGGAGCGGGTGTGCCGTCCGGCTTTCGCTTTTCGGCTTTTCCGACTCTATCAGACCGTTTCCGGCCTGATCCCCAGTCAGCGGGGCTTGTCCTCCCGGCCGTTGGGCCGTTCCGACGGGTTGAACGTTAGCGGATCAGAGGCGCCCGATGCCAATCGAGCAATTCCGCCGATCCTCATTCCGAAAGCGCGCACGAAAACGAAACGACTACTCGTCGTCCGTTCGGAAGCTTGCTTCGGGATGGCCGCCCGGGAACCGGGACAGACTTACTGTTCACCGGCGGGCAACCCGGAGAACACTACGGATCGCGGACGTGGGTGTCAAACCGGGTCAGTCGAGGTCCTGGAGTCTGCCGCCGGCGTCGGGCTGGTCTGCCTCGACGCGCCGCAGGAGGCGGGTCAGCAGGTCGCCGAGGACCGTGCGTTCGTCCGGCTCGAGGTCCTGGAGCAGGTCGCCCTCGAACGCCGCGGCCATGCGCATGGTCTCCAGCCACTTGCCGCGGCCCACGTCGGTGAGCTCCACGATGACGCGCACCCGGTTGGACTCGTCCCGTTCACGGGTGACCAGGCCCTCGGAGACCATCCGGTCGATGCGGTGGGTCATGGCGGCGGGTGTGAGGCCCAGCCGCTTGGCCAGGTCGCCGGGGCCGAGCCGGTAGGGCCGGCCCACCACGACGAGGGCCTTGAGGACCTCCCATTCGGCGGCAGTGATGCCGACCGCCGACAGGTGGCGGCTGTAGCCCACGTGGAGGCGCCGGTTCAGCCGGCCGAGTGCCGTGACGATCTTCTCGACCTGGGGGTCGACCTCGGGGAACTCGCGTTGGTAGATCGCGATCTGCTCGTCGAGGTCCAGCTCCTGCGGGGAGTTGGACTGGCCGTCGCCTGCGCTCGTCATGGCATGAGTGTGCCATGGAACTCATTGGCCCTAAAGACTTCCGTTGTGTACTGTTCAACTTCGAACTTTACTGTTGAAGTCTTAGCATTCGAGGACTTCTGACCTAAGGGGTGAGTGTGACCACCGCGATGGGCGCCGCGCTGCGCCGGATCCAGCTGGGGAACGCGCTGAGCGCGTTCGGCAACGGCTTCACCGTGCCGTTCCTGTTCGTCTACGTGTCGCAGGTGCGCGGCCTGGGAGCGGGGACCGCGGGGGTCGTGCTGTCGGCGTTCGCCGTGTCGGCCCTGGCCGTGCTGCCCTTCACCGGGCGGGCGATCGACCGGAACGGCCCCCTGCCCGTCCTGCTGGCCGGGGCGGTGGCGTCCGCGGTGGGCGCGCTGGGCTTCGGACTGGCGGCGACCGCGCCCCTGGTGATCGCCGCCTCCGCGGTGATGGGGGCCGGCATCGCGGTGATGCAGCCCGCGCTCGCCACGCTCATCGTCTGGTGCTCGACCCCCGCGACACGCTCCCGGGCGTTCGCGACGCAGTTCTTCCTGAACAACCTGGGGCTCGGCATCGGCGGCCTGCTCGGCGGCCTGCTGGCCGACACCGCGCGGCCGGGCTCGTTCACGCTGCTGTTCTCCGTCGAGGCCGCGATGTTCGTGGTGCTGGCCGCGGTGGCGGCCTCCGTACGCCTGCCGAGGACGGCCCGGATGGAGCCGGCGCCCTTGGAGCACGCGGCGGGCGGGTTGCGCGCGCTGCTCGGGCACCGGGCGATGGTCCAGCTCTGCGTGCTCGGCGGGGTGCTGTTCTTTGCCTGCTACGGGCAGTTCGAGTCGGGGCTCGCGGCGTACGCGGTCGAGGTGACCAAGGTGTCGACGTCGACGCTGGGCATCGCGCTGGCGGCGAACACCGCGGCCATCGTGGTCGCGCAGTTCCTCGTCCTGCGGCCGGTGGAGCGGCGGCGCCGCAGCCGGGTCATCGCGGCGGTCGGTGTGCTGTGGGCCGTGGCCTGGCTGGTCGCGGGGGTGTCCGGGCTCATGGGCGGCGCGCACGGGATCGCGACGGCGATGCTCGTCTCCACGTACGCGCTCTTCGGGCTCGGCGAGGCGATGCTCTCGCCGACGCTCGCGCCGCTGGTGGCGGACATGGCCCCGCAGGGCATGGTCGGCCGGTACAACTCCGCCTTCGCGCTGGTGAAGCAGCTCGCGATGGCCGTGGGGCCCGCGGTGGGCGGGCTGATGGCGGGCGCCGGGATGTACCCGCAGTACATCCTGATGCTGGTCGTCTGCTCGCTCGGCATCACCGCGCTGTCGTTGCGCCTGGGCCGCCGGCTGACGATCCACCAGGACGCTCCGCTGAGCGAGCCCGTGCTGGCGGCGTAGTCCGGCGGTCAGCCCTCAGCCCGGGAGCGCGAACTCGCACCACACGGCCTTGCCGCCGCCCGGGGTGCGCCGGGAGCCCCAGGCGGAGGTGATGGTCGCGATGATCGAGATGCCGCGGCCGGCCTCGTCGACGGGTTCGGCGCGGCGGCGCCGCGGCAGGTGGTCGTCGCCGTCGGTGACCTCGATGATCAGCCGGCGGTCGGTGCGGCGCAGCCTCAGCCGCATGGGCGGCACCCCGTGCTGCAGGGAGTTGGCGACCAGTTCGCTCGCGGCGAGGACGCCGAGGTCGACGAGTTCGACGGGGAAGCGCCACGAGGTCAGGACGCCCTGCGCGAACGCGCGGGCGCGCGGGGCCGCCTCGATGCCGCCGAGCAGTTCCAGCGAGGCGTTGCGGAAGAGCTCGGAGTCGGTGCCCTCGCGCTGCGGGTACTGCAGGACGAGCACGGCCACGTCGTCCGCGTGCTCGGAGGTGACGCCGAGCGCGCGCAGCAGGCGGTCGCAGATGACCTGCGGGCTGCCGGTGGCGCCGGCGAGGGTGTTCATCAGGGCGGAGACGCCCTCGTCGATGTCCTCGCCGCGGCGTTCGATGAGGCCGTCGGTGTACAGCACGGCGGTGGCACCGGGGCCGAGGGGCACGGTGCCCGAGGTGTGGACCCAGCCACCGGTGCCGAGCGGCGGACCGGTGGGCTCGTCGGCGCGGTGCACGGTGCCGTCGGCGTCGCGGACGACGATCGGCAGGTGGCCGGCCGACGCGTACGTCAGCCGGCTCTCGCTCGGGTCGTGGACGGCGTAGACGCAGGTGGCGATCTGGGTGGCGTCGATCTCGGCGGCGAGACCGTCGAGGAGCTGGATCACCTCGTGCGGCGGCAGGTCCAGGCGCGCGTAGGCGCGGACGGCGGTGCGCAGCTGGCCCATGACGGCGGCGGCGCGCACGCCGCGACCCATGACGTCGCCGATGACCAGCGCGGTGCGGCCGGCGCCGAGGGTGATGACGTCGTACCAGTCGCCGCCGACGGCGGCGTCGGTGCCGCCGGGCTGGTAGGTCGCGGCGACACGGAGGTCGTCGGGCTGTTCGAGCTCCTGCGGGAGCAGGCTGCGCTGGAGGGTGACCGCGGTGGCGTGCAGGCGGCGTTCGCTCTCGCGCAGCCGCTCGGCGGCCTGCACCTGGTCGGTGACGTCGGTGGCGAAGACCAGGACGCCCCCGGTGTCGCCGCCGTCCTTCACCGGAACGGGGCTGCACGTGATCGTGAAGTAGCCCTGCCGGGTGGCGGTGGCGACCTTGCGGGCCTTGACGGTGCGCGGCTTGCCGCTGCGGAAGACCTGGTCCATCAGGGGGAGCAGGCCGAGTTCCGCCAGTTCGGGCAGGGCGTCGCGGGCGGGTTCGCCGGGGGCGCGGGCACCAAAAACCTCCGCGTACGCCTCGTTGACGTAGCCGAGGCGGTGGGCGGAGCCGTGGGTGACCGCGATGAGTGCGGGAAGGCGGGCCAGCACCTCCCGTACCGGGAGCGCGTCGAGGGTGTGCGCCGGCGCGTCGGCGTGGTCGCCTGCCTGGCCGCGCGCCGCGGGGACCGCCCCGCCGGAGGACGGTTCGGTGCTCGCGGCCGCCGCCTGGGCATTGCGACGTTGTGTTCCGGGGAGCCGGGCGCTCCAACGCGTGAGGTTCAAACGTCCGATTCCTCGTATTTGTCACTCTTTGCAGGTGCTGACGCACGCTTGGTCACAGGGTCCAGTGTGGCCGACCCGCCGCTCCGGGGGAATCGGCGACCGCATCCGCACTGGTCGGTCAGGGCGCGTCGGGCTTGCGGCCGGCGCCCGCCGCGAGCTCGAACTCCGCACGCGGGTTCTCCAGGGAGCCGAGCGAGATGATCTCCCGTTTGAAGAGCCCGGACAGGATCCACTCGGCCAGGATGCGCGCCTTGCGGTTGACGGTGGGCATCCGGCTGAGGTGGTACGCGCGGTGCATGAACCAGGCAGGGTAGCCCGTGAGTTTGCGGCCGTAGACCTGTGCCACGCCCTTGTGGAGTCCGAGGGACGCGACCGAGCCCGCGTAGGCGTGACGGTAGTCGCTCAGGGGCTCGCCGCGCAGGCTCGCGACGATGTTGTCCGCCAGGACGCGGGCCTGGCGCACGGCGTGCTGGGCGTTGGGGGCGCACACCGCGCCGGGATCGCCGGAGGCGAGATCCGGCACGGCGGCGGCGTCGCCCGCGGCCCACACGTTGTCGGTGCCGTCGACGCGCAGCGTGGCGGCGCACCGGAGGCGGCCGCGGTCGCCCAGCGGCAGGCCGGTGCGGGACAGGACCGGGTGCGGCTTGACGCCGGCCGTCCACACGATGGTGCGCGCGGGCAGCCGCGAGCCGTCGTCCAGAACGACCACGCGCTTCTCGCAGGACTCCAGCCGGGTGTTCAGCCGGACGTCGATGTTGCGGCCGCGCAGCTCGCGGACGGCGTAGGTGCCCATCTCCTCGCCGACCTCGGGGAGGATCCGGCCGGTGGCCTCGACCAGGACCCATTTCAGGTCGTCTGCCTCGACGTTGTGGTAGTAGCGCACGGCGTGGCGGGCCATGTCCTCCAGCTCGGCCAGCGCCTCCACACCCGCGTAGCCGCCGCCGACGAAGACGAAGGTCAGCGCGGCGTCGCGGACCTCCACGTCCCGCGTGGAGGAGGCGATGTCCAGCTGCTCCAGGACGTGGTTGCGCAGGCCGATGGCCTCCTCGACGGTCTTGAAGCCGATGCCGTGCTCGGCGAGGCCCGGGATGGGCAGCGTCCGGGAGACCGAGCCGGGCGCCAGGACGAGGTGGTCGTACGGCAGCGGGAGCTCGCCGGAACCGTCCTCCTCGGTGGCGAGGGTGGACAGCGTGGCGATCCGCCGTACGGGGTCGATCCGCCGGGCCTCGCCGATGACCAGCGCGCAGCCGTCGAGGACGCGGCGCAGCGGGACCACGACGTGCCGCGGGGAGATGGAGCCGGCGGCCGCTTCCGGGAGGAAGGGCTGGTAGGTCATGTACGGCTGCGGTTCGACGACGACGATCTCCGCCTCGTCGCGCCTCAGCCTCCGTTGCAGGCGCAGGGCGGTGTACATGCCGACGTGTCCGCCGCCGACCACCAGGACGCGCGGGATCCGGGGCTCGCGGCCCGCGCCGGACGGCTCCTCGAGTGCTGCCATCGTTCCATGAGGCAATGAGCGCTCGGGGTTTGTCCACAGGGCGTACGGCAATGAATGGCTGAATCCTGTTGCCCGGCAGGTCACGGGCAGGTTCACGGGCGCTGTGACGTGCGTGTGCGTGGCTCGCGAGGCCCGGGTACTCCGATCGTGGGCAGGTTGCCCCTTCTTTCTTGACCTGCCCTCAACTATGTTCGTATCCCGTCGGGGTGTCCGAGTGGCGAGTCGCCGCAGCGGCCCGGCGATCTTGGGGTGGGGAGTCTCCGGGGGGAGACGCGATTTCCGGGGGATACACATATGCATATTCAGGACCCTCGTTGGGCTTCCGTGGCCTCGCCCGCGTCGGTGGTCACCGCGGTCGATCCCGCGGGTCACCACGCCGGAGGGGGCGGCAGCCGCACGTCCCCGCTGCGGGTCGACGCGCAGCGGAACCTGGAGCACGTGCTGCGGGCCGCGCGCGAGGTGTTCGGCGAACTCGGCTACGGCGCGCCCATGGAGGACGTGGCGCGCCGGGCCCGGGTGGGCGTCGGCACGGTCTACCGGCGGTTCCCGAGCAAGGACGTGCTGGTCCGGCGGATCGCCGAGGAGGAGACCGCGCGGCTGACCGAGCAGGCACGGGCCGCGCTCGGTCAGGAGGACGAGGCCTGGTCGGCGCTGTCCCGGTTCCTGCGCACGTCCGTCGCCTCGGGCGCGGGACGGCTGCTGCCGCCGCAGGTGCTGCAGGTGCAGCCGGCCGGGAGTCCCGAGGAGACGCGGGTGCCGCAGCAGCGCGGCGCGGCGGAGGACGCCGTGGCCGGCGCCGGGGTCGAGGCCCTGCTGGAGGTCGTCGGTCAGCTGGTGGAACGGGCGCGTACGGCCGGTGAGCTGCGGGCGGACGTGTCCGTGGCCGATGTGCTGCTGGTGATCGCCACGGCGGCGCCCTCGCTGCCCGACGCGGCCCACCAGGCGGCCGCCTCCGCCAGGCTGCTGGACATCCTGCTGGACGGACTGCGTTCCCGTCCGGGTGCGTGACGCTGCCCCGTCCGGGTGATGGTGTGCGGTCCGGGGAGTGAAAACTCCCCGGACGGGTGGTTCTGATGTTTGACCGGTCGCCGGATGCGACCTGTGTGCCACTCTTACGCCCGTGGATGAAGGAAACGGGGAGCCGGAGCCCGCCCCGGAGGCGGGATCGGAGTCCGGCGAGGAGCAGTCCCCCGGCCGTGTGCCGGGCCAGCGCGAGCCGCTGGCCGGCCGTCGTGAGACCCCCGTCCCGGGCAGCCGCACGCCGGACGACCGCGTGCCGGACGACCCGCCGACGGTGGAGATGCCCACCCCGCGGACGCGGGAACCGGCTCCGGCGGACGCCGCGTCGCAGTCGCCCGTGTCCGACGCCGATCTCGTCGCGCGGGTGCGCGGCGGGGACGACAGCGCGTACGAGGAGCTGTACCGCCGCCACGCCGCCGCCGTACGCCGCTACGCGCGCGGCTGCTGCCGCGACACGCACACCGCCGAGGACCTGACCGGCGAGGTCTTCGCCCGCACCCTCCAGGCGATCCGCGGCGGCAGCGGCCCGGACGCGGCCGTGCGCGCCTATCTGCTGACCACCGTGCGCCGTGTCGCCGCGTCCTGGACGGGCAGCGCCAAGCGCGAGCAACTGGTCGACGACTTCGCGGTGTTCGCGGTGTCGGCGGCCGGGTCCGGCACCACGGGCGACACCACGGACCTCGGCGCGGACGTACGCGCCATGCAGGTCGCCGAACGGTCGCTGGCCATGCAGGCGTTCCGCACACTGCCCGAACGCTGGCAGGCGGTGCTCTGGCACACGGCGGTCGAGGAGGAGTCGCCCAGCCAGGTCGCACCCCTGCTCGGACTCACCGCGAACGCGACGGCGGTGCTCGCCCACCGGGCCCGCGAAGGGCTGCGCCAGGCCTATCTCCAGGCCCACGTCTCCGCCTCGCTCACCGCCGAGGGCTCCTGCGCCCAGTACGCCGACCGGCTGGGCGCCCATGCCCGCGGCGGCCTGCGGATGCGGGCCGACCGGGAACTGCGCAAGCATCTGGAGGAGTGCGCCAAGTGCCGCCTCGCGGCAGCCGAGTTGGCGGACGTGAACGCGGCGCTCAAGGGCCTGCTGCCCGTGGCGGTCATCGGGTGGTTCGCCGCCTCGTACGCCGTCAAGGCGGCCGGTGCCGCCGCTGTGGGAGCCGCGGTGGGCGCGGGAGCGGGCGCGGCGGCCGCGGGTGCCGCCGGCGGGGCCTCGGCAGGCGGCGCGGGCGCGGGCGCCGGTGGTGCCGCGGCGGCCGAGGGAGCCAGTCTGCCGCTGAAGATCGCTGTCGCCACGGGTGTGGTCGTCGCCGCGGCCGGGGTGGCCGTCGCGATCGCCCTGTCCGGCACCGACACGCAGCCGAAACCGCAGGCGCACCGGAAACCGGCGGCAGCGCCGGTGGTACCGCTGCCCACGCCGAGCGCCACCCCCTCCAAGGCCTCGCCGCCGCCCCCGGCCTCTCGGCCGCCGCGCGCGCAGGCCCCGCTCCCCACCCCGAAGCCGGCCGTCCGGCCGAGCGTCACCCCCGAGGTGACGCCCACCCCCACGCCCACACCGACGCCGACCGTGAAGCCCACGCCGACGCCTGAACCGACACCCCCGCCGGCGCCTTCGCCCACACCGACCGCCGCGCCGAGCACCAGCAAGCCGCCCCCGCCGCCCGAGCCCCGGCTCTTCCCGCTCAACCGGCTGGGCTTCGCCGCCCCGGGCGCGTCCGACCGGCCCGTGATCCGCCTCGGCGACTGGATGTGGCAGCGCTGGCACCTCGGCATCGACGGCACCCCGTACGCGGGCGGCGTCACCGTCGCCGCCCCGTCCTCGGTCACGATCCTGCTCAACCGCCCCTGCACCGCCTACGACGCGGTCGCCGGCATCGACGACCTCGCCCTGGGCCTCGGCGCCGCGCGTTTCTCCGTCTACGGCGACGGCACGCGGCTGTGGCGCTCCCAGGTGATCCACGGCGGTGAGCCGGGCGTGCCCGTCCATGTGCCGATCGCGGGCTACAAGACGATCCGCCTGGTCGTCGAACCGTCCCGCCGGCTGCACCTGGCGAACGTCGCCGACTGGGCGGACGCGCGGCTCAGCTGCGGCTAGGAGGCCGGCACCTCGCAGGTGCCGTCGGCACACGCGGCGGCGTCGCCCGCGACGGGGGCGGTGCCCGTCTCCTGCGCCACCTGCTCCAGGACGCGCAGGAACGTGGAGGTCTCCTGACCGCCCTGGACGGCCCACTTGCCCTCGAAGACGAAGGTGGGCACGGCGTTCACACCGATCGTGCGGGCCTCGTCGATCTCGGCGAGCACCTCCTCGCGGCCCTCGTCGCCCGCGAGGAACGCGGCCGCACGATCGCGGTCGAGCCCGGAATCCGCGGCCAGCGACGCCAGCGTCTCGCGGTCGCCGACGTCGGCGCCCTCGGCGAAGTGCGCGACGAGCAGCCGGTCCTTGAGCGCGGCCTGCACCGCCGGGCCGTAGACGGTGAGGGCGTGCCACAGCAGCCGGTGGCCGAGAAGCGTGTTGTTCTCGATGGCGCGGTCGAAGTCGAACGCCAGGCCCTCGGCGCGGCCGAGCTCCTCCAGCCGGGCGTCCATCGCGGTCGCCTGCGGACCGAAGCGCGCGCTCAGGTACTCGCGGTGCGGCTCGGGGGTCTCGGACTTCTCCGGCGACAGCTGGAACGGCCGGTAGACCACCTCGACCTGAGCGGCCTGCGGGAACGCGGCCAGCGCACGCTCGAAACGGCGCTTGCCCACGTAGCACCAGGGGCAGGCGATGTCGCTGTAGATCTCGACCTTCATGCGCACTCCATCGTCGGTTGAAAGCTCAAAGATGCAACGCGCCGGCCACCCCCGGCAATCCCGTCCGCTAGGCGGCGATCGCCTCGTTCATCACGTCGTACGCCCCCATGCCGCCCAGCTCGTGCCCCCGGGCGCGGGTCGTCTCGTAGACGGTGCCGCCCAGCGCCGCGCGGGCCGCCGCCTCGGCGGCCCGGACACCCTCCGCCTCCGGGACCGGACGCGGCAGCCCGTTCCGCAGTCCGTCCGCCGCGCCGTGCAGCAGGGCGGCACGGGCCGGGTCGCCGAGGGCGACGAGCACCTCGGCGCCGTACTCGACCACCGCCGCCAGCCGGATCTCCGCGCAGTACCCGCCGACCCCCGCACGGACCGCCGTCGCCAGCCCGGCCAGAGCACCGGCGGGATCGCCCTCGGCGGCCAGGACCCGGGCGGCCAGGCTCTCGCAGAGCAGCTCGAAGTCCGGTGGCGGCGTGCCCATGCTGCCCTCGCCCCGGGCCATCTCGCTCAGCTCCCGGGCCCGCACGACCTCGTCGCGCCGCAGCGCGATCTGCGCCAGCAGCACCCTGATGTACGCGCGGGCGTCCCACACCCCGTACCGCTCGGCGTCCTCGGCGGCCTGGAGCAGTAGCTTCTCGGCCCGCTCGTCGTCCCCTGAGCGGTACGCCAGCTCGCCCATCCGGGACCGGACGAAGATGCCCTCCACATGGGCGCCCAGTTCCGAGCCGTACCGCAGCGCCTCCTCCAGGTCCGCCTGTGCGGCCGGGTAGTCGCCGTAGGCCAGGGCCATCTCGGCGCCGGCCTCGCACACCTGGGCACGCATCCAGCGGTCGCCGAGCCGCTCGCTGAGCTCCAGCAGTTCCGGCCAGTCCTCGTCGGCGTGGGCGAGGCCGCCCGGCAGGTCGATGGTGATGTGCGTACGGAACATCAGCGCGGCCGCCAGCTCCCAGTCGCCGCCGAACCGGCGGCAGCAGGCGACCATCGCGTCCGCGTGCTCCTTGATCCTGTCGTGCCGGCCCATGATGTAGTCGGCGAACGGCCACAGCATGCCGGGGAACCGCGCCGACTGCGGGCTCGGCTCCTCGTAGGCGGCAACGACGCGACGCGCCAGCTCCAGCATCGCCGGGCCCTGGATCACCTCGCGCGCCACCGTGTCACTGACGACGAACAGGTGCAGCAGCCGCAGATTCATCCGCGGCCAGAAGCCGGGGGCGTCGCGGTCCTCGGGGAGATCGGTGGCCTCCATCAGGCGCTCGATCCACGCCACCGCCTCGTCGCGGTAGTTGCGCAGCCACCAGAACCAGCCCATGTTCAGCGCGAGCGCGATCGCGTCGTCGTGGTCGCCCGCGGCGATCGTGCGGTCCAGTGCGGCACGGACGTTGTCGAGGTCCGCCTCCACCCGCGCCGCCCACACCAACTGCTCGGGACCGCGCATGCCGCGGTCCGCGGCACCGGTGAACTCCAGCCAGTACGCGGTGTGCCGCGCCGCGGCCGCAGCCCGGTCGCCGGGGTCCGCGGCGGCGCGCTCATCGGCGTACTCGTGGATCGTCTCCAGGAGCCGGTAGCGCACCTCGTCCACGCCGTGCTCCACCACGATCAGCGACTTGTCGGCCAGCTGCCCGATCAGCTCCAGCGCGTCCTCGCCGCACACCGCCTCGGCCGCCGGCAGGGTGCAGCCGCCCGCGAAGACACTGAGACGGCGCAGCGCGGTCCGTTCGGGGCCGCTCAGCAGGTCCCAGCTCCAGTCGACGACGGCCCGCAGCGTCTGCTGGCGCGGCAGCGCGGTACGGCTGCCACCGGTCAGCAGCCGGAAGCGGTCGTCGAGCCGGTCGGCGATCTGACGCGGCGACAGCACCCGCAGCCGCGCCGCCGCCAGCTCGATCGCCAGCGGCAGGCCGTCCAGGCGGCGGCAGATCTCGTCCACGGCCTCCATGTGGTCCCGGGAGGCGTCGAACCCCGGACGCACCGCGGCCGCGCGCTCCACGAACAACCGGCGCGCGACCGGCAGCGGCAGCGGCTCCAGCGGGCGCACCGCCTCGCCCGGCAGCCCCAGCGGTTCCCGGCTGGTCGCCAGCACCGTCACCCCCGGGCACGCGGCCAGCAGCCGGTCGGTGAGCGCGGCGGCGGCCTCCACGACGTGCTCGCAGTTGTCCAGGATCAGCAGGAGGCGGCGCTGCGCGCAGAACTCCAGCAGCCGCGCCGTCGGATCCGCGTCGGGCACACCGCGCACCTCGCGGGCCGCCGCCAGCACCGCCGTGTCACGGCGCCCGACCGCGCTCAGCACCGCGTCCGGCACGGCCTCCGGATGCTCCAGCGGCGCGAGCTCCGCCAGCCACACGCCGTCCGGATAGGCCCCGGACGCCTCCACCGCCTGCGCGGCCTCCTGCGACAGCCGGGTCTTGCCGGCACCGCCCGGGCCCGTCAGCGTCACCAGGCGCCGCCGGCCCTCCACCAGACTCCTGCGGAGCGCGACGAGTTCCGTCTCCCGGCCCACGAAACTGGTCAGCCGGGCCCGCAGGTTCCCCGCGCGGGGCGCGGGCGGCGCCGGTGCCGGTACGGGCTCGGCCCCCTCCGAGGACAGCAACTCGGCATGCAGCGCGCGCAGTTCGGGGCCCGGGTCGGTGCCGAGACGGTCGGCGAGCGTGCGCCGGGACTCCTCGTACGCCCCCAGCGCGTCCGCCGAACGGCCCGTCGCGCGCAGCGCACGGATCCACTGCGCCCGGAACGGCTCGTGCAGCGGATGCTCCGCCACCAGCCCCCGCACCTGCGGCAGCACCTCCGCCGCGCGGCCCAGCGCCAGCAACGCCTCGACGCGGTGGTACGTCGCGGTCAGCCGCAACGCCCCCAGCCGAGCCGCGGCCGCACCCCGGTCCGGCAGATCCGCCAGCGCCGGCCCCCGCCACAGCGCGAGCGCCCGGCCCAGGACATCCGCGGCCCCCTCGGCATCGCCCGCGTCCAGCGCGGCGGCACCCTCACGGGCCAGCCGCTCGAACACATTCAGGTCCACGTCGTCCGGCGACGCCACCACCAAGCGGTACCCGCCCGGGCCCGACGCGACGGCCTCCTTGCCGTCCGCACCGTCCGCGAGGGCGCGGCGCAGACGCGACACCAGCGCCTGCAGGGCGCCCGCGGCATCCTGCGGCGGGTCGTCGCCCTCCCCGCCCCACACCTCCGCGATCAGCGCCTCCGGCGACACCGGGTGCGGGGCACGCAGCGCCAGTGCGGCCAGGAGGGCGCGCAAGCGCTTCCCGCTGCCCAGGGGGACGGGCGCGCCGGTGGGGGTGCGCGCCTCAGTGGCGCCGAGTATCAGGTACCGCACGTGGCCATTCTCCCGATCCCCCGAGCCTTTGGCTCCGCCGTTTCCCGGGTGTCCTCCCCACCCGCCCGCCCGTGTGCCCTGTGAAGTCACGCGCCCCGACGCAAGTCATTGGGGGGCCGGGTGCGGGCCCTCCGGGGCTGCCATTCTGGACAGCACATTTAGGTGCCTCAGGGACCCGACTTGATCACTCCGGGTTGTGCACCCAAATATGCATTCCACAGTCCAGAACACCACCCTCCCCCAGCTACCGCTGGGAGGTGCCCCCAACTCCCCCGCCCCCTCCGTGAGCTCTCGCGCCTGATCCCCGGTGGGTGGGTATGGACGGAACCGTGCTCGGGCACCCGTAAGCGCAGCGCCGTCCAAGTGCGCAGCCGTCACCGCCCACAGACACCCCACCGGCCGTAAGTCGCCCCAACGACCCCGGGAGGGGGTGCGCCGGGGTCCGCCCGCAGGGGACGAGCGGAGACCGCATGGTCGATGCCGAACGATGTAGGGGCAAACCGCGAGCCCCGAGGACGGACTCCGGAGCGGCGCCGACCCCCACAACGCACGCAGCGCAGGCGGTCACTTACCGCGCCGGGCACACGGGCGGGAGGGCGGGGAAAAAACCCGGCCCGGACGCGAAGCGTCAGGGACGGCGGCGCGGATCGGGATCGTCGTCCTCCCGAGGCCCCAGCAACTCATCCGCCAACGTCGGCAAATCGTCCAGCGGCGTCTCCTCCGCCCACGAAGGCCTCGGCCGCCTCGGCTTCACCTCCGCCTTCGCCTCCGCCCCCGCCTCGGGCACCGCAGGCAGCTCGCGCGTCCGCTCGTTCCCGTCCTCCTCCGGACGGAAGAAGTCGGAGGGCACGCGCTCGTCCGGCCGGACGGGCGGGATGACCGCCGTCTCGTCGTCCGCGCGGACGGGCCGCAGCACGGCGGTCTCCGCGACGTCCGGGTCGGCAGGAACGGGCCGCAGCACCGCGGTGTCCGCGACGTCCGGCGCAGCCGGTACCGCCGGCAGAACGGCCGTCTCGTCATCGGCCGCCCGCGCGGCAGGCGCAACAGGCCCGGCAGGCGCAGCAGGCGCATCCGGTACCGCCGGCGCAGCCGGCCGCGGCGTCGGGGTCTCGACCGTCACCGTCGTGTCCTCGGCGGCGAGCCGCGCCTCCTCCGCCCGCAGCAGCGCCTCCTCGGCCTTGCGCTGGCGCTCGATGCGGCGTTCCTCCGCCTCGGCACGCAGGCGTGCCTCCTCGTCGGCCTGGCGGCGCAGGCGTTCCTGTTCCTCGCGGCGGATGCGCTCCTCGGCCTCGCGGCGGACCCGCTCCTCCTCGGCGAGGCGGCGTGCCTCCTCCGCACGGCGGCGCGCCTCTTCCGCGGCGGCCTCCTCGGCGGCGCGGCGGGCGGCCTCCTCGTCGAGGCGGCGGCGCTCCTCCTCTTCCTGGCGGAGCTTCTCCAGCTGGGCCTGGCGTTCGCGTTCGAGCCGCTCTTCCTCGGCCTTGCGGGCGGCCTCCTCCTCGGCGAGGCGGCGGGCTTCCTCCTCGGCGGCGCGGCGGGCCTGCTCGCGGGCCTCGATCTCCTTCTCCGACAGGGGGAGGATCTCGTCGAGCCGGTGGCGGATCACCGTGGTGACGGCCTCGGGCTCCTGTGCGGCGTCGATCACGAGGTAGCGGGCCGGGTCGGCGGCGGCGAGGGTGAGGAATCCGGCGCGGACCCGCGCGTGGAACTCGGCGGGTTCTGACTCCAGCCGGTCGGGGGCCTCGGTGAAGCGCTCGCGGGCGGTCTCCGGGGAGACGTCGAGCAGCACGGTGAGGTGCGGGACGAGGCCGTCGGTGGCCCAGCGGGAGATACGGGCGATCTCGGTCGGGGCCAGGTCGCGTCCGGCGCCCTGGTAGGCGACGGAGGAGTCGATGTAGCGGTCGGAGAGGACGACGGCGCCGCGCTCCAGGGCGGGGCGTACGACGGTGTCGACGTGCTCGGCCCGGTCGGCGGCGTAGAGCAGGGCCTCGGCGCGGTGCGAGAGGCCCGCGCTGGAGACGTCCAGCAGGATGGACCGCAGGCGCTTGCCGACGGCCGTGGCGCCCGGCTCGCGGGTGACGACGACCTCGTGGCCCTTGGCGCGGATCCAGTCGGCGAGCGCCTCGACCTGGGTGGACTTGCCGGCTCCGTCGCCGCCCTCGACGGCGATGAAGAAGCCGGTGGGCGCGGGCGCCTGGGCCGGGTCGCCGCCGCGCAGTGCCTCGCGGAGGTCGCGGCGCAGGGGCACGCCCTGGCGGTCGTCGGCCTTGCCGAGGACAAGGGCCGCGACGGGCAGCAGCAGCGCGCCGACGAGCATCAGCGTGTACGCGGCGCCGCCGTGGTCGAAGGTGAAGTGGCCGTTCTCGACGCGGTGCGGGCCGATGCCGGCGGCGAGCAGGGGCGCGGCGACGACACCGAGGGCCATGAGGAGCCGGGTGACGGCGTGGAGGTGGTCGGTGGCCCGGCCCCGCCGGGACTCCTCGCTCTCCTGGTCGATGAGGGTGTGGCCGGTGTTGGCGACGACGCCGGCCGCGACGCCGGCGAGCAGGGCCAGCAGCAGCACGGTCGTGGCGTCCGGGACGATGCCGGCGAGCAGCAGCGCGAGGCCGGTGACGGCGACGGAGATCGCCAGCAGGCGGCGCCGGGACAGGCCCGGCAGGATGCGCGGGGCGAGGCGGATGCCGATCACCGGGCCCGCGGTGAGCGCGAGCACCAGCAGGCCGTAGCCGACCGGGCCGCCGCCGAGGTCGGAGGCGTGCAGGACGGCGAGGCCGACGGAGGCCGCGACGGCACCGGCGACGGTGGCGGTGCCGAGGACGAGCACCGGGATGGATCCGGTGCGTCCGCGGTCCGCCAGTCGCAGCCCCTGCAGCGGGGAGTGGAGCGGGGCGGCCTGGCCGCCGGGCAGCTGGAGGAAGTACAGGACGGCGACGGATGCAGCGAACAGTCCGGCGGCGACGTACGAGCCGAGAGCGACCTGGTGGAGGGAGAACCAGTCGACGCCGACCGCGATCAGGTTGCCGATCAGGGTGATGACGACGACGGCCGCGGCGGCCAGCGGGAAGGCGACGAACCCGGTCCGCAGGTCGAGCCGGCGCAGCGCGTCGAGGTGGTCGGGCAGCGGCCGTACCGTTCCTGCGCCCGGCGCCGGGGCGGGCAGCAGCGCGGGCGCGGCGCCGTCCTTGGCGATCGTCCACAGGCGTTCGGCGACACCGGTGACGAACACAGTGACGAGCAGCCAGACGCCGGCGTCGTCGGGCACCCAGGTGATCCACAGCGGGGCCACGATGAGGAGGGCGACCCGCAGGACGTCCGATCCGATCATGGTCCAGCGCCGGTCGAGCGGCCCCTGCGGCCCGGTGAGGGCACCCAGCGGGCCCAGCAGGGCCGCGCCGAACAGCAGCGTGGCGAGCAGCCGGGCGCCGAAGACCGCGGCGACGGCGAAGGCCGCACCGCGGTAGCCGTCGCCGAAGGTCTGGGCGGTGACGGCGGCCTGCACCGTCAGCACCACCAGCACCAGCAGGGCGAGGCGGTCGGCGACGGCACCGGTCAGCTGGGCACCCCACAGCCTGCGCAGCGGCGGGATCTTCAGCAGCGCCCCGACCGCGCGTTCCCGCGAGTCGGCGGCGAGGTCGTCGGCGAACGTGTCCGTCGGCAGCTCGGATCGCGTCATCTGGCCAGCCTATCGGCAGCGGCCGCACGCGTGACGGGCGCCCGTCACGACCGTTGAAAGGCCGTGACAACCGGCGGCGGGCCGGATTCCGCCGCCGCCGGTTCTCCGGGGGCTATTCCGCGGTCTTCTTCGCCGCGGCCGTCGTCTTCTTGGCGGCGGTCTTCTTGGCCACCGTCTTCTTGGCCGCGGTCTTCTTGGCGGCCGTCGCGGCCGTCGTCTTCTTCGCCGCCGTCGTCTTGGCCGCGGTGGTCTTCTTCGCGGGCGCCTTCTTCGCCGTCTTCTTGGCGGGGCCCTTGGCCCGCTTCTCGGCGAGCAGCTCGTAGCCGCGCTCGGGCGTGATCGTCTCGACGTCGTCGTCACGGCGCAGCGTGGCGTTGGTCTCGCCGTCGGTGACGTACGGGCCGAAGCGGCCGTCCTTGACGACGACGGGGCGCTCGCTGACCGGGTCGGTGCCCAGTTCCTTCAGCGGCGGCTTGGCGGCGGCGCGGCCGCGCGCCTTGGGCTGGGCGTAGATCGCGAGGGCCTGGTCGAGGGTGATCGTGAAGAGCTGGTCCTCGGTCTCCAGGGAGCGCGAGTCGGTGCCCTTCTTCAGATACGGGCCGTAGCGGCCGTTCTGCGCGGTGATCTCCACGCCCTCGGGGTCGGCGCCCACGACGCGCGGCAGCGACATCAGCTTCAGCGCGTCCTGGAGCGTCACCGTGTCGAGGGACATCGACTTGAAGAGGGAGGCGGTGCGCGGCTTGACCGCGTTCTTGCCGGTCTTCGGGGTGCCCTCGGGAAGGATCTCGGTGACGTACGGGCCGTAGCGGCCGTCCTTGGCGACGATCTGGCGGCCGGTCTCCGGGTCGGCGCCCAGCTCGAAGTCGCCGCTGGGCTTGGCCAGCAGTTCCTCGGCGAGCTCGACGGTCAGCTCGTCCGGCGGCATGTCGTCGGGGACGTCGGCGCGCTGCCCGGTCTCGCCCTCGACCTCGCCGGCCTTCTCCACGTACGGGCCGTAGCGGCCGACGCGCAGCACGATGCCGTTGCCGACGGGGAAGGAGGAGACCTCGCGGGCGTCGATGGCGCCGAGGTCCTCGACGAGTTCCTTCAGGCCGCCGAGGTGGTCGCCGTCCCCGTTGCCGGCGTCGGCGGCGCCGCCGACGGCAGCGCCGAAATCGGGAGCAGCGCCCTCGCCGAAGTAGAAGCGGCGCAGCCACGGCACGGCCTGCGCCTCGCCACGGGCGATGCGGTCGAGGTCGTCCTCCATGCGGGCGGTGAAGTCGTAGTCGACCAGCCGGCCGAAGTGCTTCTCCAGCAGGCCGACGACGGCGAAGGAGAGGAAGGACGGCACCAGGGCGGTGCCCTTCTTGAACACATAGCCGCGGTCGAGGATGGTGCCGATGATCGAGGCGTAGGTCGACGGACGGCCGATCTCGCGCTCTTCCAGCTCCTTGACCAGCGAGGCCTCGGTGTAGCGGGCCGGAGGCTTGGTCGCGTGGCCGTCGGCGGTGATGTTCCGCGCGGTGAGGGCGTCGCCCTGGGTGACGGCGGGCAGCCGGCGCTCGCTGCTGTCGAGCTCGGCGTTCGGGTCGTCGGCACCCTCGACGTAGGCCTTCATGAAGCCGTGGAAGGTGATGATCTTGCCGGACGCGGAGAACTCGGCGTCGCGGCCGTCGGAGGAACGGCCTCCGACCTTGACGGTCACGGACTGGCCGACCGCGTCCTTCATCTGGGAGGCGACGGTGCGCATCCAGATGAGCTCGTACAGGCGGTACTGGTCACCGGTCAGGCCGGTCTCGGCCGGGGTGCGGAAACGATCACCCGAGGGGCGGATCGCCTCGTGCGCCTCCTGGGCGTTCTTGACCTTGCCCGCGTAGACGCGCGGCTTGTCCGGCAGGTAGTCCGCGCCGTACAGCTGGGTGACCTGGGCGCGGGCGGCGCTGATCGCGGTCTCCGACAGCGTGGTGGAGTCCGTACGCATGTAGGTGATGAAGCCGTTCTCGTACAGCTTCTGGGCGACCTGCATGGTGGCCTTGGCGCCGAAGCCGAGCTTGCGGCTGGCCTCTTGCTGCAGGGTCGTGGTGCGGAAGGGCGCGTACGGCGAGCGGCGGTACGGCTTGGACTCGACCGAGCGGACCGAGAAGGCGGCGCCCTCCAGGGCGGCGGCGAGCGCGCGGGCGGCGGCCTCGTCCATGTGGAGGACGCCGGCGCCCTCGCGGAGCTGCCCGGTCGACCCGAAGTCGCGGCCCTGGGCGACGCGCTTGCCGTCGACGGCGCTGAGCTTGGCACCGAAGGTGCCGGGATCGGTGGCGTCACCGGTCCGGCCGGTGGCGAAGGTGGCCGACAGGTCCCAGTACTCGGCGGAGCGGAAGGCGATGCGCTCGCGCTCGCGCTGGACGACGAGCCGGGTGGCCACGGACTGCACACGGCCGGCCGACAGACGCGGCATGACCTTCTTCCACAGGACCGGCGAGACCTCGTAGCCGTAGAGGCGGTCGAGGATGCGGCGGGTCTCCTGGGCGTCGACAAGGGTCTGGTTCAGCTCGCGCGGGTTGCGGACGGCTTCCTGGATGGCGTCCTTGGTGATCTCGTGGAAGACCATCCGGCGGACCGGGACCTTGGGCTTGAGGACTTCCTGCAAGTGCCACGCGATGGCCTCGCCCTCGCGGTCCTCATCGGTGGCGAGCAGGAGTTCGTCGGACTCCTTCAGCAGGTCCTTGAGCTTCCTGACCTGGGCCTTCTTGTCGGCGTTGACAACGTAGATCGGCTGGAACTCGCTGTCGACGTTCACGCCGAGCCGCGCCCACGGCTGGCCCTTGTACTCCGCCGGCACTTCGGCGGCCCCGTTCGGGAGGTCGCGGATGTGCCCGACGCTGGCCTCGACGACATAGCCAGGGCCGAGGTAGCCCTTGATCGTCTTCGCCTTGGCCGGCGACTCGACGATGACGAGTCGGCGGCCGCCGCCCTCTGCGGTGTCGCGGGTCGGGGACAACTTCGCTCTTCTCTCCGGGTCGAAGGTGGTCTCGCTGCGGAGTGTGACCGTACATCCCGGTCCCGTGTCAAACGGGAAAAGTCCGCAACGCCACTCGAACGGTAACCCGACAAGCGTCCTGTCTGCCGCACGGACTGCCAGCCATGCCCGTTTTGCCCAGCTCAGAGGGCCAGGAACAGCCAGACCCCGACGAAGAGCGAAATGATCGCGAAAAAACCGGCCACGGCAGTGCCCAGCGTCCCGGCTCCCGGGGTCACCGGCTCGCCGCGCACGGCGCGGGTGACCGTCCAGAGCAGCAGGGCCCCGCCGAAGAGCGCGAACACCGTTCCGGCGAAGGCTCCCGGCACGGTTTCCATGTCCATGACTTCCCGCATCCCCTGTGTCCGCCCCACGGGCGGACACCCGCCCCGGCACGGAGAATCGCACGCCCCGGGGTCCACCGGGCCAATCCACGGTGAACTCACGCCCGGGCGAACTGGCCGGATCCTTTCGCTCCCGTCCGCCGCTCCGCGCGCCCCGCACGCTCCCCCGCGCCCCGCACACCCCGCCCTGACGTTCTTGACGTGGCTGACAAGATGGCGGAAACACAGACCGTCTTCTCGTAGGGGGAGCCCGAAGATGTCCGACCCGAACAACCCGTACGGCCAGCCCAAGCAGGACGGTTACGGCTATCCGCAGCAGCCGCCGGCCGCCCCCGGCCCTTACGGCCAGCAGCCCGGGTACGGGTACCCGCAGCAGGGCGGCTACCAGCAGCCCGGCTACGGCTACCCCCAGCAGGGCGGTTACACCGGCGACCCCAACGCGCCCTACGGGTACGACCCGTACGGCCGCCCGCTGTCGGACAAGTCCAAGGTCGTCGCGGGTGTGCTGCAGTTGCTGCTCGGCGGCCTCGGAGTCGGCCGCTTCTACGTGGGCGACGTCGGCATCGGCATAGCCCAGCTCCTCACCTGCGGCGGGTTCGGCATCTGGGCGCTGATCGACGGCATCCTCTACCTGACCAGCAACGACCGCACCGACTCGCAGGGCCGCCTGCTGCGCAGCTGAGGACGACGATGACCTCCATGACGTTGCACCGCCTCAGGGCCGTGGCCGGACGACCGGCCGCGGCCCCGCTGGCGTCGCTGGCCGCCGGCATCGCCGGCGCCGCGTACCTGTGGGGCACCGACCCCCACCAACACGGCCACTGGCTGCCCCGATGCCCCCTCAACTGGGCGACGGGGCTGCTCTGTCCGGCCTGCGGGGCGACGCGCATGGTCTACGACCTGATGCACGGCGACCTCACGGCGGCCTTCCACGACAACCGCCTGCTCCTGATCGCGAGCCCGGTCGGCCTCTATCTCTGGGTCCGGTGGGTGGTCGAGGGCCTGCGAGGGCGCTCGTACCACCCCAGGCTCCATCCCCGCGGCCAGATCGCGGTGCTCGCCGTCGCGCTGGCCTGGGGCGTCGTGCGTAACGCGGTATGACAACGCGGTGATCACGTTTTCGTGACGTCTGTTGACCAGTGGGGCAGTTGTGCGAATTCGATGCTTGGATGTGGGTCATCAGCGGCGGGGGGCCGGATCCGATGATGCGTGCGCTCCTGCCAGTACGTCCCCATGCGCAAGGAGCACGTCCCATGGCTACGCCCACCCCTGACGCCCCGTTCGGCTTCGACCAGGCCGGCCGCCCGCTGTCCGACAAGTCCAAGGTGACCGCCGGTCTGCTGCAGCTTTTCCTGGGCGGTCTGGGCATCGGCCGCTTCTACACCGGCCACACCGGCATGGCCATCGGCCAGCTCGTCACCCTCGGCGGCTGCGGCATCTGGGCACTGATCGACGCGATCCTCTTCTTCACCAGCAACGACCGCACCGACGCCAAGGGCCGCGTCCTGCGCGGCTGATCACCCCGCCGCCGTACGGCCCGCGTCCGCATCTCCGCTGCGGACGCGGGCCGTTCGCACAGATCACACCGGCTCGATGAAGCCCTGCTCCACCAGCAGCCGGATCGCCTCCGGCGTACGGTCCCGCAGCACCACCGGGTCCTCGCCGAGCAACTGGGCGATGGCGTCCAGGATCCGGCCGGCCGACAGCGTGCCGTCGCAGACGCCCGCGAAGCCCGCGCCCACCGTGTCGACCCGGGTCGCGCGGCGCATGCCGCGCTGCGAACGCAGCACGACGTGCTCGGGGTCCTCGGCGCCCGGCATCCCGACCTGCTCCTGCACCACCTCGTCCGCCAGCCGGAAGCGGGCGTCCAGCAGGGCCGCGTCGTCGTGGTCCCGCAGGAAGTCCTGACGGCCGAACCATGCGTCGACGTGCGGGCCGAGCGGCTGCTCCACCGGATGCGGCCACTCCTCCGCGACCACCACGGGCCGGTCCGAGCCGGACTTGCGCACCGTGATCCAGCCGAAGCCGACACCCTTCGTCTTGCGCTGCTCGAAAGCGTCGAGCCAGGCGTCGTAGCGGGCCGCGTACTCCTCCGCGCCCGCCAGGTGGTCGCCGCCGTCGCGCAGCCACAACTCGGCGTACTGGGCGGGGTCCTGCACCTCACGCTGCACGATCCACGCGTCGCAGCCGCGCGGCACCCAGGAGGCGACGCGGTCCCGCCAGTCCTCGCCCTCGGTGTGCTCCCAGTTGGCGAGCAGTTGGAGGTGGCCGCCCTCGGTCAGATGGTCGCCGGCCTGCTGGACGAGCGTGCGGCACAGGTCGTCACCGGCCATGCCGCCGTCGCGGTAGGTGAAGCGGCCGCCGGGCGAGATGACGAACGGCGGGTTGGACACGATCAGGTCGAAGCGCTCGTCGCCGACCGGCTCGAAGAGGCTGCCCTGCCGCACATCGGGCTCCGGGGCACCGGACAGCGCGAGAGTGAGCCGGGTGAAGTGCAGGGCGCGCGGGTTGAGATCCGTCGCGGTGACCCGGGTGGCGTGGCGGGAGGCGTGCAGCGCCTGGATGCCGGAACCCGTGCCCAGGTCGAGCGCGTTCACCACGGGCCTGCGCACGGTGATCCCGGCCAGCGTGGTGGAGGCACCGCCCACCCCGAGCACCAGGTCCGCCCGGTCCACGCCGGGTGAGGTGCCGATGCCGCGCACGCCCCGCGAACCGCCCACGGCGCAGCCGAGGTCGGAGACGATCCACCAGTCCTCGCCGTCGTCACCCCCGTACGGGCGCACGTCGACCGTGGCCCGCACCTCGTCGCCGTCCCGCACCAGCCAGCCGCCGGCGACGGCGGCGTCGACCGGGAGCACGTCGCGCAGCCGGCCGTACGGGACGGGCTGCTGGAGCAGGAAGAGCCGCACCAGGCTCTCCAGCGGGCTGCCGCCGCGCGTGGCGCGCAGGGCGGGCACGGTCTCGGCCCGCGACAGGGCCGCGTAGGCCGTCGCGCCGAGCAGGTCCAGGCAGCCGTCGGCCGTGAAGGCGGCGGCGCGCAGGGCGTCCCTGAGGAGACGGGCGCTGTCGGGGGCGGGCAGGGGCGGCGGGGGCGGCTGCGTACTCACGCAGCCATTGTCACCCCGGCGGGTCGCCGGCCCGCCCTCGCGCGCTCAGGAACTCGCCGGGGCCGAACCGGACTCCTGGCAGCCGGGCTGCTTTGCCATGGCCTGGCCGACCTCGCCCTTGCGGAGCGTGTCGAGTGCCTGCTCACCGCTCTTGCTGACCTTGGCGAGGTTGTCGGAGACGCCCTTGAGGCCGTCGGCGAACTTCGCCTGGTCGTTGACCGGGATCTTGTCCATCTGCCGGCGCAGGTCCGCGTACGAGGTGGACAGCGAGTCGAGGTCGCTGACCGCGTCCTTCTTGAGCTGGGCGCCGTTGTCGACGGGCGGGTCCCCGGCCTTGTTCACGATCTGCGCGAGCTGCCGGTAGGCATCCGAGATCTGCTGGAACGCGCTGGAGTCGGCCTGCCTGACCTCGGCCGGCTTGCCGTTGCTCGGAGTGTTGCTGATCTTCGTGTTGGCGTCGTTGATCCGCTTCACCTGGGCGGCGGCCTGGGTGCAGACCGTCTTCGCCCAGGTGTCGAGCTTTTCGTTGCCGTTGTCACCGCATCCCGCCAGCGTCCCCGTCGCCAGGATCAGAGCCGTAGCGGGCAGTGCGGCCGCGAGTTTCTTCTTCACGGCCCGGGAACCTACACGGCCCGTGCCCACGGGCCATATCCGCTCCGCACGATATGTCGATCAATAACCCATATGAACCAGAAAGAGGGTGAGGGATCTGACGCGAATGCGGGCGGCGGGCGCCATCCTTGTGGATGACGCCCGCCGCGCCCGCACGGTTCGTACCGGATTCAGCTCACTGCGTGTCAGACGGCCGCCGTCGCGGACGGGTCGGCTGATCGCTTGGCGGACCCGGAGTCCCCGCCTTTGTCGTCGACGTCGTCGTCCCCCACCGCGATGCCGCGGCGCTTGGACATGTAGACGGCGCCGACGATGACCGCCAGCGAGACCACCGCGACGCCGATGCGCACGCCCACGCTGGCGTCGTCGCCGTAGGAGAACTTGACGACGGCCGGGGCGATCAGCAGCGCCACCAGGTTCATGACCTTCAGCAGCGGGTTGATCGCGGGACCCGCGGTGTCCTTGAACGGGTCGCCGACGGTGTCGCCGATGACGGTGGCGGCGTGGGCCTCACTGCCCTTGCCGCCGTAGTGGCCGTCCTCGACCATCTTCTTGGCGTTGTCCCAGGCGCCGCCGGAGTTGGCGAGGAACACCGCCATCAAGGTGCCCGCGGCGATGGCTCCCGCCAGGTACGAGCCGAGCGAGCCCACACCGAAGCAGAAGCCGACCGCGATCGGGGCGAGCACCGCGAGCAGACCCGGCGTGGCCAGCTCGCGCAGCGCGTCCTTGGTGCAGATGTCGACCACGCGCCCGTACTCGGGCTGCTCGGTGTAGTCCATGATCCCGGGCCGCTCGCGGAACTGCCGGCGCACCTCGAAGACGACCGAACCGGCCGACCGGGACACGGCGTTGATGGCCAGTCCGGAGAAGAGGAAGACGACGGCCGCGCCGAGCAGCAGCCCGACCAGGTTGTTCGGCTGGGAGATGTCCAGGTCCAGCCAGCGCAGATCACCCGCGGAGACATTGGCGTCCCGGACGGCGGTGTCCACGGCCTCCTTGAAGGAACCGAAGAGCGCGGTCGCCGCGAGGACGGCGGTCGCGATCGCGATGCCCTTGGTGATGGCCTTGGTGGTGTTGCCCACGGCGTCGAGGTCGGTGAGGACCTGCGCGCCCTCGCCGTGGACGTCCCCGGACATCTCGGCGATGCCCTGCGCGTTGTCCGAGACCGGGCCGAAGGTGTCCATCGCCACGATCACGCCGACGGTGGTCAGCAGGCCGGTACCGGCCAGCGCGACCGCGAAGAGCGCCAGCCAGACCGAGGCGCCGCCCAGCAGGAAGGCGCCGTAGACCGACAGGCCGATGAGCACGGCCGAGTAGACCGCCGACTCCAGGCCGATCGAGATGCCGGACAGGATGACGGTGGCCGGCCCGGTGAGCGAGGTCTTGACGATGTCGCGCACGGGCCGCCGGCTGGTCTCGGTGAAGTAGCCGGTCAGCTGCTGGATGAGGGCGGCCAGCACGATGCCGATGGCGACCGCGACCAGCGCGAGGACGCGCGGGTCACCGGAGTGCGAGGCGATGTCGCCGGGCACGTTCTTCAGGTCCGCGTACGTCGAGGGCAGGTAAGCGAACGCCGCCACGGCCACCATCACCAGCGAGATGACGGCGGACACGAAGAAACCGCGGTTGATCGCGGTCATGCCGCTGCGGTCATTGCGCCGGGGGGCCACCGCGAAGATGCCGATCATGGCGGTGAGCACACCGATCGCCGGGATCAGCAGCGGGAAGGCCAGGCCCGAGTCGCCGAAGGCGACCTTGCCGAGGATCAGCGCGGCCACCAGGGTGACGGCGTACGACTCGAACAGGTCGGCGGCCATGCCGGCGCAGTCGCCGACGTTGTCGCCCACGTTGTCCGCGATGGTCGCGGCGTTGCGCGGGTCGTCCTCGGGGATGCCCTGCTCCACCTTGCCGACCAGGTCGGCGCCGACGTCGGCGGCCTTGGTGAAGATGCCGCCGCCGACACGCATGAACATCGCGAGCAGCGCGGCGCCGAAGCCGAAGCCCTCCAGCACCTTGGGCGCGTCGGCCTTGTAGATCAGGACGACGGCGGAGGCACCCAGCAGGCCGAGGCCCACCGTGAACATGCCGACCACGCCACCGGTACGGAAGGCGATCTTCATGGCGCGGTGCGAGACGGACGTGAGATCCGCCGCGGGCTCACCCTCCGACGGGGTGGCGGCCCGGGCGGCAGCCGCCACACGGACGTTGCTGCGCACCGCGAGCCACATGCCGATGTAGCCGGTGATCGCCGAGAACACGGCGCCCACCAGGAAGAACACACTGCGGCCGATGCGCTGCGACAGGTTGTCCGCGGGCAGCAGCATCAGCAGGAAGAACGCGGCGACCGCGAAGACGCCCAGGGTGCGGAACTGCCGTGCGAGATAGGCGTTGGCCCCCTCCTGCACGGCAGCGGCGATCTTCTTCATGCTGTCGGTGCCCTCGTCGGCACTGAGCACTTGACGTACCAGCACCACGGCGAGGCCCAGTGCGGCCAGGGCGACCACCGCGATGACGATCACCAGATTGCGGTTTCCGTCGGTCAGTACGGGCGATGCGGCCAGTGGTTGAGCGATGTCCTGCAGGTGAGGGGTAAGTGGCCCCGCCATTCGTCCTCCTTGACGTTTGGCACATGGGCGCGCGGCTTCGGCGACTTCGCAGCCGCGACACTCAGGCTTGTGAGCTGAGCAAAGATGGACGGATTGTAGGGAGCGCAACTAGATCAAAACAGGGCGCAGGAACCGAATTTCGCCGCCACCAGGGAATAGCAAAGCCCCTCACCCGCAGATATCACCGGAAAAGGTGAACAGTCCGCGGGTAAGTGGATCAACAGGAAGAGTGAACCGGGACGGCGGCGAGACCGCCGCACTGACCTGCGGCGGAGGCGTTCGGGCAGCCGTCGCGGGGCGTTTCCGGATGCGACACGGAACGCCCGTTCGAAACATACGTGCGGCGGCGCCGGAATGCCGCGGGGCCCGTGACAGGGCGGCCCGCGGCGGGAACGCTAGAGCGTGACCGGATTGAGCGGCCAGCTCATCCGAATGACGTCGCCGTACTCGCCGGAGACGACCTCGACGTCGTCGACGAGACCGCTGATGACCGCGAGACCCATCTGGCTCTCGTCCTCGGCCTCGGAGGTCTCGGAGGAATCCACGCCGTCCGGATGCGGCACCGGGTGCTCGGCGGGCCCGTCGGTGCGCGCCGCGGGAACGGAGGCGCCGGAGGCGTCCGAACCGGTGACCGGGGGACTCGGCGATTCCGAGGGACCGGGGCCGCTGTCACCGACCTCGATGGTGAACTTCTTCTCCTCCTCGGTCAGCCGCACGTGCACGGGCCGGTCCTCACCGCTGCTGCGGTGCAGGCCGACGGCCCGGCTGCACGCCTCACCGACGGCGAGCCGGACCTCGTCGAGGACGGCCTCGTCCACCCCTGCCCTGCGGGCTACCGCAGCCGCCACCAGTCGTGCGGTGCGGACGTGCTCCGGCAGTGCGCTGAAGAGCAGTTCAACGGTGGGCATGGCCTCCCCCTCGTGCCTGTGGGCAAGCAACACTGGGGCCCGGGCGTCGGCGTCGCCCGGTGCCCCGCGGTCCGGCGTCGACCGTCAATCGGTCGCCGCGACGGCCTCGTCGACCGAGGTGTGAATGGGAAACACCTTGGTCAGGCCGGTGATACGGAAAATCTTGAGAATGCGCTCCTGGTTGCACACCAGGCGCAGCGAGCCTTCATGCGCGCGAACCCGCTTGAGCCCGCCGACGAGCACACCGAGCCCGGTCGAGTCCAGGAAGTCCACGCCTTCCATGTCCACGACCAGGTGGTAGCTGCCGTCGTTCACGAGTTCAACCAGCTGCTCACGCAGCTTGGGTGCGGTGTACACATCAATCTCGCCGCCGACCTCGACGACCGTACGGTCGCCGACGGTTCGAGTCGACAGGGACAGGTCCACGGATCCTCCAGCACCTTGCATCGAGCGGTCGCCCCCCATGGATCGGCAGCCGCGATGGCATTCAATCACTTACCAGCGGGCATGCACGACGCCTTACGGCGATTGTCCGTCATGCCAGTGACACACTGAGTGCCGATGGCTCAGGATCATCTTCCGCAGTCGGCGCACGGCCGCACCTCCCCCAGCGCTCTCCTGGAGCGGCTGGCGTCGGGGGCGGGCAGGGCCGCGCGCATCACCCATACGGAGCACTTGCCCCCGCGGGTGGGTCGCCATGCCGATTGGCCTGATCAGATCCGCGGGGAGGTGATCGACGCCGTCCGGCTGGCCGGCATCGACCGGCCCTGGGAGCACCAGGCCCAGGTCGCCGCGCACGCGCTCGCGGGCACGTCGGCCGTGGTCTCCACCGGGACGGCCTCCGGGAAATCCTTGGCGTACCTCGTGCCGGTCCTGAGCGCCCTCATGGACGGCTCCGAGGCCCCGAACGGCCGCGGGGCCACCGCGCTCTACCTGGCCCCCACGAAGGCGCTGGCGGCCGATCAGCGGCGCGCCGTGGCCGATCTCGCGGCCCCGCTGGGCAAGGCCGTCCGGGCGGCCGTCTACGACGGCGACACGCCGTTCGAGGAGCGCGAGTGGGTCCGCCAGTACGCGACCTATGTGCTGACCAACCCCGACATGCTCCATCTGGGGATCCTCCCGGGCCATTCGCGCTGGGCCTCCTTCCTCAAGCAGCTGCGCTACGTGGTGGTCGACGAGTGCCACACCTACCGCGGTGTCTTCGGTTCGCACGTCGCCCAGGTCATACGCCGGCTCCGGCGTGTCTGCGCCCGGTACGGGGCGGATCCGGTCTTCCTCCTGGCGTCGGCGACCGCCGCCGACCCCGGCGCGACGGCCACCCGCCTGACCGGCGTCCCGGTGGCCGAGGTCACCGAGGACGCGTCCCCGCGCGGCGAGCTGGCCTTCGCGCTGTGGGAGCCGCCGCTCACCGAGCTGAGCGGCGAGCACGGCGCGCCGGTGCGGCGCACGGCGACCGCCGAGGCCGCCGACCTGCTGACCGACCTCGTCCTGGACGGCACGCGCACGGTGGCCTTCGTCCGCTCCCGGCGCGCCGCCGAGCTGATCTCCGTGATCGCCAAGGAACGGCTCGCCGAGATCGACCGCACGCTGCCCCGGCGTGTCGCGGCCTACCGCGGCGGCTACCTGCCGCACGAGCGGCGCGCCCTGGAGCGCGAACTGCACTCCGGGCGGCTGCTCGGACTGGCGTCCACAACGGCCCTGGAGCTGGGTGTGGACGTCTCCGGGCTCGACGCCGTGCTCCTGGCCGGGTACCCGGGTACGCGGGCGTCCCTGTGGCAGCAGGCGGGCCGGGCGGGGCGCGCCGGGCAGGGGGCGCTGGCCGTGCTGATCGCCCGTGACGACCCCCTGGACACCTATCTGGTCCACCATCCGGACGCCCTGTTCCGCCGTCCGGTGGAGTCGACCGTGCTGGACCCGGACAACCCGTACGTCCTGGCCCCGCATCTGTGCGCGGCCGCGGCGGAGCTCCCGCTGACCGACGCCGACCTGGAGCTCTTCGGCCCCGAGGCGGGCGTCCTGCTGCCCCAGCTGGAGCGCCGCGGGCTGCTGCGCCGCCGGGCCGGCGGCTGGTACTGGACGCGCCGGGAGCGGGCCGCCGACCTCACGGACATCCGGGGCGAGGGCGGCAAGCCCGTCCAGGTCGTCGAGGACGGCACGGGCCGCCTGCTGGGCACGGTCGACGCGGGCGCCGCGCACACCACGGTCCACCAGGGCGCTGTGCACCTGCACCAGGGCCGCACCTACCTGGTCCGCGAACTGGACCTGGAGGAGTCGGTCGCGCTGGTCCAGGAGGCCGATCCGCCGTATTCGACGATGGCCCGCGACACCACCTCGATCGCCGTGCTCGACGAGGACCTGGTGGAGGAGTGGGGCGAGGCCCGCCTCCACTTCGGCTCCGTCGAGGTCACCCATCAGGTCGTCTCCTTCCTCCGCCGCCGGCTGATCACCGGCGAGGTCCTGGGCGAGAGCAAGCTCGACCTCCCGCCCCGTACGCTGCGCACCCGCGCCGTGTGGTGGACGCTCACCGACGATCAGCTGGACGCGGCCGCCGTCCACCCCGAGGAGCTGCCCGGCGCCCTCCACGCCGCCGAGCACGCCTCCATCGGTCTGCTGCCGCTCTTCGCCACCTGCGACCGCTGGGACATCGGCGGTGTCTCCGTGCCGCTGCACCCGGACACCGGACTGCCGACCGTCTTCGTGTACGACGGCCATCCAGGCGGCGCGGGCTTCGCCGAACGCGCCTTCCGGACCGCGAGGACCTGGCTGACCGCGACCCGTGAGGCGATCGCGTCCTGCGAGTGCGAGTTCGGCTGCCCCTCGTGCGTGCAGTCCCCCAAGTGCGGCAACGGCAACGATCCCCTGGACAAGGCGGCCGCCGTGCGCGTCCTGGACGTGCTCCTGGCCGCCACCGGTGACGAGCCCGGCGGGGGCGCCGACGACGGCGGTGGGACGCCCGCGGAGTCCTGAGGCCCGGCCCGGGACCGGACCTCGGCGGGCCCCACGGCCGCCGTGACGTCGGCGATCTCGCCGGTCACCGCGCAGCGCACCAAACGGGCGTGCTGCGCCGCGGCAACCCTCCCGGCGAGGGCACAGGCCGCTTCAGCACCGCGCAGGGCGTGGTCGGCCGCGGCGAGGGCGGCGAGGTCCGCGGCGGCCCCGGCACGGTGCCGGGCGGCGATCGCGGCTGCCAGGGCGAGCACCGCGCAGGCCGCGAGGACCAGCACCGCGCCCAGCAGCGTCGCCCACACCGTGGCCGAGCCCCGGTCCCTGCCGGGCCTCACGGCGTCTCCCCCGGCTGCCCGGCGGGTACCTGACCCTCGACGGCGGCGACCGCCTCACCGTGCAGCGTGAGGGACAGCGAACGGGCCTCGACGGTCACCCGGACCAGTCCGTCGCCCCGCCGGACCGCGACGCCGGCCCCGGCGGGTGCCGCGGACCGCGCGGCCGCCAGTACGGCGCCCTCCGGCTCGTCCCGGGCCGCCGCGCGGGCCCCGGCCCGCGCGGCGTCGACGCAGCGGATCTGCGCGGCGGCGGCCGCGAGCCCCCACAGCAGCATCGCGGTCAGGAGCACCAGCGACGGGATGACGACGGCGGCCTCCGCGGTGACGTACCCGCCGTCCCGGGCCCGCCTAGAACGCCACATCGAGGGCCCGCTTGATCAGCCCGCCGAGCGCCTCGCTCACCACGCCGGAGGTGACCACCTTGTAGAGCACGGCGGCGAACCCGCAGGCGGCCAGGGTGCCGACCGCGTACTCGGCTGTCGTCATCCCGCTCTCGCCGGTCCTGCAACGGCGCGCCAGCTTCCTCAGAAATCGCATGACTCCCCCTCAGATCGTTCCGCCGGCGAGGATCGTCCCCGCCAGTCCCATGACCACCGGCGCGACCCCCACGAGGAGGAAGGCCGGCAGGAAGCACAGCCCCAGCGGGGCTGTGATCAGCACTCCGGCACGCCGTGCCCGGGCGAGTCCCGAGCGGGCGTGCGCGGCCCGGCAGCCGGCGGCGAGCCGTGAGATCTCCTCGACCGGCGGCACGCCCGTCGTCGCCGCGCGCTCCATGCAGCGCGCCAGTTCCCGGCAGCCGAGCCGGTCCAGCCGTGCCCAGCACCCGGCGGGGTCGCCGCCCAGCCGGAGTTCCGCGGCGGCCCGGGTCAGGGCCTCCCCGAGTGGTCCGCCGAGGGACGGCCCGACCGCCTCCGCGGCCTCCCGCGGACCCGCCCCGGCCGCCACGCAGGCGGCCAGCAGATCGGCGGCGAGCGGAAGCTGACGCTCCGCCCGGATCAGGGCCGTGTCCCCGCCGGTCGGCCGCCGGCGCTGCCACCGCCGCATCCCGTACGCCGCGGCCAGCCCGGCGAGGCAGCCGGGCACGCCGCCGACCAGGGCGAACGCACCCAGGGCGACGCCGGCGACCGGGGCCCACACCCGCAGGGCGTCCAGCCGCGGCCGTGCCCGGGTGCGGGCGTGGTGGGCCGGGGCTCCCAGGAGCCGGCGGCCCCGGCGCCGGGCCGCCCTCTCACGGCGGGCCGCGGCCAGTGCCCCGGCCGTGCACAGGGCGGCGGCCACGACCGCCACGACGATCCCCAGCCTGTGGACGAACTCGCCGCTCATGACGCCTCCGCCGTCCGCACGATCCGCGCGGTCCAGGCCAGCCCGGCCCACTCCAGCACTCCGCCGGAGGCCAGGCAGCCCAGCCCGAACGGGGTGCGCAGCAGCGTCCCCACCGGGTCCGCGCCCAGCCCGGTGCCCAGCACCAGCCCGAACAGCGGCAGGAGCGCCAGCATCAGCACCGTGGAACGAGGTGCGGCCAACTGGGCGCGCAGATCTTCCCGTTGATCGCGCTCGGACCGCAGGGCCGCGGCGATCCGGTCCAGGCCGTCCGCGAGGCCCGCGCCCCCGTCGACAGCGACCTGCCAGCACGCGGCCACCCCGGCGAGCCCCTGGGCACCGTCGAGCCGGGCGGCCGTCCGCAGTGCCCCCGGCACATCGCCGCCGAAGCGTGCGGCGGCCAGCAGGGGCAGCGCCGCGTCGGCGAGGGCGGGCCTGCCCGGCCAGCCCTCCCGCAGCAGCGTCCCGGCCAGCGCACCCTGCGGGGCCAGCCCGGCCCGCAGATCGCCCGCGACGGCGGCGCACAACGCCCCTACGGCTGTCGCCCGCTCCTCGGCCACCGCCCGCGACTCCCGGCCGCGCAGCCACCGCCCCACGAGCGGCACCGCGCCGGCCGCCAGCACCGCGGGCACCACCGAGTGCGTGAGCCCCGCGATGGCCAACCCGGGCGGCAGGCAGAGCAGTTCACGCCCCAGGCGCCACCCGAAACGGGCCCGGAACGGCTCCAGAACGGCGTGGGCGCGCATCTCCAGCCTCCGCGGCCCCGGGACCCCGCCCGACGGTCCCGGCGGCTCCCAGGGGCCCGCCAGGAGCGTTCGCGCGCGGCGCACCGCCTCGTCCCGTCCGCACAGCACCCAGGCCGCCACACCCGCGCACAGCGCGGCGACGAGGACGGGGGCGCTCATGCCGCACCCCGCTCGCACAGGGCGGCCAACCGCGGCCATCCGGGGCCCCGTTCACCGTCGCGCAGAGCGGGTACGGTGCCGACGATGCCGTCCGCGCCGCGCTGCAGCACATGGACCTCGGCGACGCGGCGGCGTCCGGAACGCTCGCGGACCAGGTGCACGACCACCGACAGGGCGGCGGCCAGCTGGCTGTGCAGCGCCGCCCGGTCCAGCCCGGCCACGGCGCCCAGCGCCTCCAGCCGCGCCGGGACGTCGCAGGCGGCGTTCGCGTGCACAGTGCCGCAGCCGCCCTCGTGCCCGGTGTTCAACGCTCCCAGCAGGTCGAGCACTTCAGGCCCTCGGACCTCGCCCACGACGAGCCGGTCGGGCCGCATCCGCAGCGCCTGCCGCACGAGGTCCCGCAGCGTGACGAGCCCGGCGCCCTCCTGATTGGGGGGCCTGGTCTCCAGGCGGACGACGTGCGGATGCCGGGGCCGCAACTCGGCCGAGTCCTCGGCGAGGACGATGCGTTCACCCGGGTCGACCAGTCCGAGCAGGCAGCTCAGCAGGGTCGTCTTGCCCGATCCCGTGCCGCCGGAGACGAGGAAGGACAGGCGGGCGTCGAGCACCGCCCGCAGCAGTGCCGCCGTGTCGTGGTCCATGCTGCCCGCCGCCACCAGTTCCTCCAGCGCGAAGGCACGGGTGCGTACGACGCGCAGCGACAGGCAGGGCGCACCGACCACCACCGGCGGCAGTACGGCGTGCAGCCTCGTGCCGTCCGGGAGGCGGGCGTCCACCCAGGGCCGGGCGTCGTCCAGGCGGCGTCCCGCTGCCGTGGCGAGCCGTTGCGCCAGCCGGCGCACCGCGAGCGCGTCCGGGAACCGCACACCGGTGCGCTCCAGCCCCGCGCCGCGATCCACCCAGACCTCGTCGGGCCCGTTGACCAGCACATCGGTGACGTCGGGTTCGGCGAGCAGCGCCTCCAGCGGACCGGCCCCGACCATCTCCGAGCGCAACCCGGCCACCACGTCGAGGACTTCGGTGTCGCCGAGCAGCCGGCCCTGCGCCCGCAGGGCGGCGGCCACGCCTGCCGGTGTCGGCTCGTCACCAGCGGCGGCGAGCCGCAGCCGCACGGCGTCGAGCAGCCCGGGGGCCATCGTGCCGGCGCTCATGCGGTCACACTCCCGCCGTTCGGCAGGCTCGGCAGGGCGGCCGCCAGGAACGCCGCACAGAACCGCGCGAGCGGTCCGCGCACACCGCTTCCGGGCGGTTCGCCCCCGTCCAGCGACGCGGGCAGCCCCGGCTCGGCCGGCAGTTCACCCGCGAGCGGCAGGCCCACCAGATCGGCGACGGCCGCGTCGGTCAGCCCGGAGGCGAACGGCCCGCGGACGACGGCCCGCAGGTCGCGCAGCACCATGCCCATCCGGGAGGCGACCCGGCCCGCCGCCGCGACGGCCCGCAGTTCGGCGGGCACGACCAGCAGGCCCACGTCCGTCTGGGCCAGCGCCTCCGTCACGGCCTCGTCCATCCGCCGCGGCAGGTCCACGACGACCACGCCGCCGCGCCGCCGGGCAGCGCCCATGACGGACCGCATCGCCTGCGGTGGGACGACCACGGTGTCCCCGCGGTCCCAGCTCAGCACGCTCAGGGCGTGCGCACGCGGCAACGACTCCTCCAGGGCGCCGCTGTTGACCCGGCCCCGGGACTCGGCAAGGTCCGGCCAGCGCAGCCCGGCCACCCTTTCCGCGCCGAGCAGTACGTCCAGTCCGCCGCCGAGCGGGTCGGCGTCGACCAGCACCGTGCGGCGCCCGGTGCGGGCCGCCGTGACGGCCAGCGCGCACGCCAGCGTGCTGGCCCCGGCGCCACCGCTGCCGCCGACGACCCCGATCGTCAGGGCCGGGTCGCCGACACCCTCCGCCGCGTCGGCGATCCGGTCGGTCAGCCAGGACTCGGCGTCGGGCAGGAAGGCGACATGGTCGGCTCCGACGTCCACCGCGCGCCGCCATACATCGGAGTCGTCCAGATCACGTCCCACCAGGAGCACACCGCGGCGCCGCACCGTGCCCGACAGCCGCCGGGTGTCGGCCGCGCCGACCAGTACCAGCGGGGCGCGCTCCCAGCTCCGCGGCCCCGGCGGCGCCCCGAAGACCACCTCGGGCTCGGCGCCCGCCGCCGCGCACAGCCGCAGCAGGTCGTCGAGCAGGTCACCGTCCTCGGTGACGATCAGCGGTCCCGCGCCGCCTCCCGGGCCGCCCGTGCCACCGCGCTCGGGCACACCGGGAGGCGCGCCTTCCGCCCCCCGTCCGGGGCCCGGTCCCCGCGACGTTCCACGCGGCCTTCCGGACAGCATGCCGCCTGCCCGATTATCGCCCCGCGCTCCCTTTGCCCCGGCTTTGATTGAATCGACCACGACCTACCCCGCCCTCCTCGCTCGTTCCGGTCCGTCCCAGCGGCACCGGGCATAAGCGCCGAGCACATCTCCGGCGCAACATTTACGGCCAGAGTCACGCGAGTTGGCGAAAGTTGTTGATCTTGATGAGAATCGGTGGATAACTCAGGGCTTGTGGATATCTCCGCCACCCGTGCGGGTGAGTTCGGCCACTTCCACTGGACGGCACACCGGATTCGCACCGAATGCAAAGCATCACACACAGTGACGATCAAGGGACGCGACGAACCCCGCCCGCCGACGCGGAGGAGTGCTGGAAAACGGAGCGGGGCCACCCGGGCCTCAGCGCTGAAAACGTCCCCGGACATGCGACGACCCCCGCCGGGGGGGAGAGCGGGGGTCGTCCCCACGGTCCGACTCGGGGGGGGAGGAGCCAGACCGGGTTAGCACGGTCGCGAACGATCCGTGACTTCCATGGTGTACCCGAAGGCCTTCTCAGGCAAACCCACGCGCCCGAGCTTACGCCGAATGGTGGGTCCCTATGCTCGTCCTCGTGGAAAACCACCTGTCGCCGCGCACCGCCGCGTTCTTCGATCTCGACAAGACGGTGATCGCCAAGTCGAGCACCTTGGCGTTCAGCAGGCCCTTCTATCAAGGCGGCCTCATCAACCGGCGCGCCGTGCTGCGGACCGCGTACGCCCAGTTCGTCTATCTGCTCGGCGGCGCGGACCACGACCAGATGGAGGGGATGCGAAAGTACCTCTCCGACCTCTGCCGTGGCTGGAATGTGCAGCAAGTGCGGGAGATCGTGGCCGAAACACTCCACGACCTCATCGACCCGATCATCTACGACGAGGCCGCCTCCCTCATCGAGGAGCACCACCTCGCCGGCCGCGACGTCGTCATCGTCAGCGCCTCGGGCGCCGAGGTCGTGGAACCGATCGGCGAGATGCTGGGCGCCGACCATGTGGTCGCCACCCGGATGACCGTGGAGGACGGCCGCTACACCGGCAGCATCGACCACTACGTCTACGGCCCGGCCAAGGCGGAGGCGGTCGCCCGGCTCGCCGAGTCCGAGGGCTACGACCTCGAGCGATCCTTCGCCTACAGCGACTCCGTCACCGACATCCCCATGCTGGAGGCGGTGGGACACCCCTACGCCGTCAACCCCGACCGCGGGCTGCGCCGCGAGGCGGTGGCGCGCGAGTGGCCGGTCCTCACCTTCAGCCGTCCCGTGCGGCTGCACCAGCGCGTGCCGTCGCTGGCGATCCCCACCGGTCCCGCCCTGGCGCTCGCCGCCGTCGGCGCCGCCGCGGCGACGGCCGGCCTGGTCTGGTACGCGACCCGGCGCCGCCGTACCGCCTGACCGCGCCGTACCACCGCGCCCCAGCGGCGCCCGGATCGTCCCGGTATGCAAAGAAATGCGGCGAGGGGTTCCGGTTCCTCCCCACGTGCAGTAAAAAGGTCGTAAGGCCCGCGTGACCACGGACATCCGAGAGGAACCCCGTCGTATCAGGCCCCACGGACCGAGCATGACCACCGGGCACCCACGCGACGCAGACCCGCTGACCGGGCCGGCCGCACCAGGTACGGGCAAAGACCCCGACCTGATGGGCAAATATCGTGCACGCTTGGTAACTCGACGATCATGCCAGCGGCGGCACCCTCGCGGTGCCGCCGCAACTTCGTGCCCAGAGTTCCCAGAGTTCCCGGAATTCCTGGAGCGCTCCCGGGGCTCCCGGAGCCCGGGGCGGCTTGCAGCCCCTCAGGCGGCGCCGCGCTGCAGTGCCTCGCACACGGCCACGCTCTCCCGGACGCCCAGCCCCACCGCCCGGCCGCAGTGCGCTATCCAGGCGGCCATCCCTTCCGGTGTGCCGGAGACGTAGCCGCGCAGCGCCTTGAGATAGTCGGCGCGGCCCAGCTCCGCGTGGCCGACCTCGGCCGGGCAGATCGACTTGGGGTCGAGGCCGCTGCCGACCAGCACGAGGCGCTGCGCCGCACGCGCCAGCGGCCCGTTGTACGTGCCGAAGGGGCGCAGGCACAGCAGCTCGCCGTGCACGACGGCCGCGACGACGAGCGCGGGCGCGTCGCTGCCCGCGAGCAGCAGTTCCGCGAGGCCGTCGAGCCGGGCCACGACCTCCGAGGCGGCCGGCAGTACGAACTCCGCTTCCTGCAGCAGGGGTTCGTCCACCGGTTCGCCCGCGAGCCGCGGGCGGCCGACGGTCTCGTCCGGGGCGGCACCGCCGGCCGCGACCAGGTGGAGGCGGGCCAGTGCCTGAAGCGGCGACTGCCGCCAGACGCCGAGCAGTTGGCCGGACTCGGCGGTGAGCCGCAGCGCGGCGCCGACGGTGCGCGCCTCGCCGTCGACGGAGAAGTCGCTGCGCCGGCGTATTTCCTCCAGCGCCCAGTCGGCGCCGGCGAGGGCGGCCGAGGCGCGGGCACCGCGCAGTGCGGCTTCGGAGGCCACCTCGTCGGAGCGGCGGCGCATCACCCGGTGCCCGTAGGCCTGGTCCACGGCCTTGCGGACGAGTGCCACGGAATCGGCGACTCCGGGGAGCGAGCCGAGAACGGCGAGCGGATCAGCTGTCGTACCCATGAGTACGACCCTACGCACCCCGGCCGGTGCCCCGGCGGGCGAGTGGGGTTCGTCACCCGGGCCGGAAGCAGCCAAAAGCCACCGGAAGCCGCCGGGGAACGGGCCCGAGCGACGTCCCCCGGCAGGACACCGGAGGGTCCCCGGCGGCGAACCCGCCGGCCGGTCACAGGCCCGTCCGCGTGACGGGCGCGTCCACCGACGGGTGAACTCCCGGCGTGACACGCGGGAACGCGGCATGGCCACGACTACGCTTAACGAACATGAAGATCGCTTTCGTCGGAAAGGGCGGCAGTGGCAAGACCACGCTGTCCTCCCTCTTCGTCCGCCACCTCTCCGCCGCCGGTGTCCCCGTGGTCGCCGTCGACGCGGACATCAACCAGCACCTCGGCCCGGCGCTCGGGCTCGACGAGGAGGAGGCCGCCGCCTTCCCCGCGATGGGCGCGCACCTGCCGGAGATCAAGGAGTACCTGCGCGGCGCCAATCCGCGGATCGCCTCCGCCGAGACCATGATCAAGACCACGCCGCCGGGGCACGGCTCGCGCCTCCTGCGGGTCACCGAGGACAACCCGGTCTACGGCGCGTGCGCCCGCCCGCTGACGCTGGAGGGCGGCGAGGCCCGCCTGATGGTGACCGGCCCCTTCAACGAGTCCGATCTCGGCGTGGCCTGCTACCACTCCAAGGTCGGGGCGGTGGAGCTGTTCCTCAACCATCTGGTGGACGGCCGCGACGAGTACGTGGTCGTCGACATGACGGCCGGCAGCGACTCCTTCGCCTCCGGAATGTTCACCCGCTTCGACATGACCTTCCTGGTCGCCGAACCGACCCGCAAGGGCGTCGCCGTCTACCGCCAGTACAAGGAGTACGCCCGGGACTACGGTGTCGCGCTGCGCGTGGTGGGCAACAAGGTGCAGGAGCCGGACGACCTGGAGTTCCTGCGGGCGGAGACCGGGGACGACCTGCTGGTGACCGTGGGCCACTCCGACTGGGTGCGCTCGATGGAGAAGGGCCGCCCGCCGCACTTCGCCTCGCTGGAGGAGCCCAACCGCCGCGCGCTGCGCGTGATGCACGAAACCGCGGACGCCGCGTACGCGTCGCGGGACTGGGAGCGCTACACCCGGCAGATGGTCCACTTCCACCTGAAGAACGCCGAGAGCTGGGGGAACGAGCGCACCGGCGCCGATCTGGCCGCCCAGGTCGACCCGGCCTTCGTCCTGGACGAACGGCTCACCCTCACGAGGTAATCGCTCGCCCGGACGGGCGAATCTTTATCCAAAGACCATTTGTGTGGATTACTCTCCATTTACCGACTCTTGGCAGTAACGAGACCGTCACGTTCCGTTGACACCCCTGCCCAGGGTTCGGCAGCACCACCTCAGCACAGCACCCGCCGCACAGCCGTGACCACGACCGCGTACGCGCACACCGCACGCAGCCGCGCCGCCCCGGAGGAGACGGGAACATGCACCCCACGCACCAGCCGAAAGCCCAGCCGCCCGGCCGTCCCCGCCGTCCGCAGGGCTCCCCAAAAGAACCACCGCGGGCCCCCGGGCCCCATGCCCAGCCGTCGCCGGGGGCCCGCGGCGGAGGTTCCGCCGCCGCGTGGCGGCACGACCTGTCCGCCTCGGTCGCCGTCTTCCTGATCGCCGTACCGCTGTCGCTGGGCATCGCCCTGGCGACCGGCGCCCCGCTCCAGGCCGGACTGGTCGCGGCGGCGGTGGGTGGCATCGTCGCCGGGCTGCTCGGCGGCGCCCCGCTCCAGGTCAGCGGCGCCGCCACCAGCCTGGTCGTCGTCACCGCCGACCTTGTCCAGCGCTACGGCTGGCGCACCACCTGCGCCATCACCGTGCTCGCCGGCATCTGCCAACTCGCCCTCGGCGCCGTACGGGTGGCCCGCGCGGCACTCGCCGTCAGCCCCGCGATCGTGCACGGGATGCTGGCCGGCATCGGCGCCGCCATCGCCATCGCCCAGCTCCATGTCGCCCTCGGTGGCAGTCCGGACAGCTCGGCCCTGGCCAATCTGGCCGCGCTGCCAGGTCAGTTGGCCGCGCCGCATCCCGGGGCACTGCTGGTCGGGGCGGTGACCGTGGCCGTCCTCGTGCTGTGGCCGCGGCTGCCGGGCAGGGCGGGGCACGCGCTGCGATCCGCCCTGCCGGCGCCGCTGGCCGCGATCGCGGCGGCGACGGCGGTCGGCGTCCCCATCGCGCTGCCGCGCGTGGAGCTGCCCGCGCTGCACGCCGTGGCGATGCCGGGGCTGCCGGACGGACCGGTGGCGGGTATCGCGGCGGCCGTCCTGACGGTGACGCTGGTGGCCAGCATGGAGTCGCTGCTGTCCGCGGTGGCGATCGACAAGCTCCGTACGGGCCGCGCCGAACCCGGTGACGGGACCGGCGGCCGCGCCGACCTGAACCGCGAACTGCTCGGCCAGGGCGCCTCGAACGTCTTCTCCGGACTGCTCGGCGGGCTGCCGGTCGCCGGTGGCGCGATCCGCGGTTCGGCGAACGTCGCCGCGGGCGCCCGCACCCGCCGGGCCACGGTGCTGCACGGCGTGTGGGTGCTGGTCTGCGCCGGGCTGCTGGCCGGGGTGCTGGAGCTGATCCCGCTGGCCGCGCTCGCCGCGCTGGTGATGGTGGTCGGCGTGAAGATGGTGAGCTTCGCGCACATCCGGCATGTGCAGCGGCACCGGGAGTTCCCGGTGTACGCGGCCACGCTGGTCGCGGTCGTCGCCTTCGGCGTCCTCGCGGGAGTGACGACCGGCATCGTGGTGGCGGTCTTCCTGTCGCTGCGGCGGCTGACGCACACCCGGATCACGGTGCTGGAGGAGGCCGGTGTCCACCGGGTCCACGTACGGGGGCAGTTGACGTTCCTCGCGGTGCCCCGGCTGACCCGGGCACTGGCGGAGGTCCCGGACGGGGCCAACGCGGTGATCACGCTGGACGGCTCCTTCATGGACCACGCGGCGTACGAGAGCCTGCACCACTGGTGCGAGGCGCACCGGGCGCGCGGCGGCTGGGCGACGCTCACCGGCCGCACCGGTACGCCGATCATGGTCCCGGCCAGCACGCACGCGTGCCGCCCGTGGACGCCGTGGCGCAACCACCACTGCACCAGGCCGGGTGCCGGATCGGGCGGGGCCGGGCAACTGGTCGGCGGGCTCAGCGCCTTCCAGCGCAACACGGCCCCGCTGGTCAGGGAGGAACTGGCGCGGCTCGCCCGGGAGGGCCAGCGGCCCACCCAGCTCTTCCTCACCTGCGCCGACTCGCGCCTGGTCACCAGCATGATCACCTCCAGTGGTCCCGGCGACCTGTTCACGGTGCGCAATGTGGGCAATCTGATGCCGCCTCCCGGTGCCGACGCCTCGTGCGACTCGGTCGGCGCGGCCATCGAGTACGCGGTGGAGGTGCTGAAGGTCGGCAGCATCACCGTGTGCGGCCATTCCGGCTGCGGCGCGATGCAGGCGCTGCTCGGCGGCGCAGGCCGCGATCCGGGCGCGCAGACGCCGCTGGCGCGCTGGCTGCGGCACGGACGGCCGAGCCTGGCCCGGATGGAGCGGATCGGCCGGCTGGGACGCGGCGAGGTCGCGGTCGCCGACCGCCCGGTCACCGACGACCTCGAACGGCTCTGCCTGGTCAATGTGGTGCAGCAGCTCGACCATCTGATGGCGCACGCCTGTGTCGCCCGCAGGGTGGCCGAGGGGTCCCTGCAGTTGCACGGCATGTACTTCCACGTCGCGGAGGCGCAGGCGTACGTCCTCGACGCCGGGACCGGCACGTTCGCCGCCGTACGCCCGGAGGAGCCGGCCCCGGTCCGCTGACCGGCGGCGCTGCGCCGCACCCACTGTCCCCCGGCCCGCCGGCCGTCCGCCGGCGGGCCGGGGTGCGCGCGGGCGGTGCGGGTCACGTGCGCCGCCACCATGACAGGTCTAAACCAATATTCGCCGCGAACCCTTGTCATCCCGCCCCCGTGCTGGTGAGCTATGGCCTGGGACACACGAGGACCCCTGCGAAGGAGCACGGCGTGAGCAACGAGAGCCTGGCCAACCTTTTGAAGGAGGAGCGCCGGTTCGCTCCGCCCGCCGACCTGGCGGCCGGTGCCAATGTCACCGCGGAGGCCTACCGGCAGGCGGGCGAGGACCGGCTGGGCTTCTGGGCGGCGCAGGCCCGCCGGCTGGCCTGGGCGAAGGAGCCGACCGAGACGCTGGACTGGTCGAACCCGCCGTTCGCCAAGTGGTTCGCCGACGGCACGCTGAACGTGGCGTACAACTGCGTCGACCGGCACGTGGAGGCCGGCAACGGCGACCGCGTCGCCCTCCACTTCGAGGGCGAGCCCGGCGACACCCGGGCCGTCACCTACGCCGAGCTGAAGGACGAGGTCAGCCGGGCCGCCAACGCCCTCACGGCGCTCGGCGTGCAGGCCGGGGACCGGGTCGCGGTCTACATGCCGATGATCCCCGAGACCGTCGTGGCGATGCTGGCCTGCGCCCGCATCGGCGCCGCGCACTCGGTGGTCTTCGGCGGCTTCTCCGCCGACGCCCTGGCCGCCCGTATCCAGGACGCGGACGCGAAGCTGGTCATCACGGCCGACGGCGGCTACCGCCGCGGCAAGCCCTCGGCGCTCAAGCCCGCCGTGGACGACGCCGTGGACCGCACCGAGAGCGTGAGCAAGGTGCTGGTCGTCCGCCGCACCGGCCAGGAGGTCGCCTGGACCGAGGGCCGCGACGTGTGGTGGCACGAGGCGCTGGAGGCGCAGAGCACCGAGCACACTCCGGAGCCCTTCGAGGCCGAGCACCCGCTGTTCATCCTCTACACCTCGGGCACGACGGGTAAGCCCAAGGGCATCCTGCACACCTCCGGCGGCTACCTCACCCAGGCCGCGTACACCCACCACGCGGTGTTCGACCTCAAGCCGGAGACCGACGTCTACTGGTGCACGGCCGACGTCGGCTGGGTCACCGGCCACTCGTACATCGTGTACGGGCCGCTGGCCAACGGCGCCACCCAGGTGCTGTACGAGGGCACCCCCGACACCCCGCACCAGGGCCGCTTCTGGGAGATCGTCCAGAAGTACGGGGTCTCGATCCTCTACACGGCGCCCACCGCGATCCGCACCTTCATGAAGTGGGGCGACGACATCCCCGCCAAGTTCGACCTGTCCTCGCTGCGTGTGCTGGGCAGCGTCGGCGAGCCGATCAACCCCGAGGCGTGGATCTGGTACCGCGAGCACATCGGCGGCGGCCGCTGCCCGATCGTGGACACCTGGTGGCAGACCGAGACCGGCGCCATGATGATCTCCCCGCTGCCCGGCGTGACGGAGACCAAGCCCGGCTCGGCGCAGCGCGCCCTGCCCGGCATCTCCGCGACCGTCGTGGACGACGAGGCGAACGAGGTGCCCAACGGCGCCGGCGGCTACCTCGTGCTGACCGAGCCGTGGCCGTCGATGCTCCGCACCATCTGGGGTGACGACCAGCGCTACCTCGACACCTACTGGTCCCGGTTCGAGGGCCGCTACTTCGCCGGCGACGGCGCCAAGAAGGACGACGACGGCGACATCTGGCTGCTCGGCCGGGTCGACGACGTGATGCTGGTGTCCGGCCACAACATCTCCACCACCGAGGTCGAGTCGGCGCTCGTCTCGCACCCGAAGGTCGCCGAGGCCGCCGTCGTCGGCGCCGCCGACGACACCACCGGCCAGGCGATCGTCGCGTTCGTGATCCTGCGCGGCGCCGCCCTGGGCGACGACGGCGACGAGCTGATCGCCCAGCTCCGCGACCACGTGGCCAAGACGCTCGGCCCGATCGCCAAGCCCAAGCGGATCCTCACGGTGGCGGAACTGCCGAAGACCCGCTCCGGCAAGATCATGCGCCGTCTGCTGCGGGACGTCGCCGAGAACCGGCAGCTCGGGGACGTGACGACGCTGACCGACTCCACGGTCATGGACCTCATCCAGGCGAAGCTGCCCTCCGCCCCCGGCGAGGACTGAGCACCCTCCGCGGTGCGGACGACGGGCCCCTTCGGGGGCCTTTCGTCTGTCCGCGCGCGTCCTGCGGCGCCTGGGGGATGTCCGTAAGGTGAACAGGGCCGGAGCAGTCCGGCGGCCCCGCCCGTTAGGCTGGAAGCGCGTTAGAAACGCGACAGAAAACAGGGCGTGCCGGGAAGTCTGGTCGGCGAGGTGTACAGCCATGGCCGCACCCGACCGGAGGTCCACCCGTGAACGCGTCCAACCGCCGCCGTTCCGTCTTCCTGGGACGCATCCCGCTCCTGGAGCGGAACTACGTCGCCGAGGCGCTGCGCGCGGAGACCGTCGGCGGCATGCTTTTGCTCCTGGCGGCGGTGGCGGCGCTGGTGTGGGCGAACAGCCCGGTGAGCGCCTCGTACGCGGCGACCGTCGGCCATCATTTCGGGCCCGCCGTCCTGCATCTGGACCTGTCGGTGTCGCACTGGGCCGCGGACGGCCTGCTGACGGTGTTCTTCTTCGTCGCCGGCATCGAGCTCAAGCGCGAACTGGTGGTCGGCGAACTGCGCACCCCGTCGGCCGCGGCGCTGCCCGTCATCGCCGCCGTGTGCGGCATGGCGGTGCCCGCGGCCGTGTATGCGGTGGTGAACGCGGCGGGCGGGGGCTCGCTGCAGGGCTGGGCGGTGCCGACGGCGACCGACATCGCCTTCGCGCTCGCGGTGCTGGCGGTGCTCGGCACCTCGCTGCCCTCCGCGCTGCGTGCCTTCCTGCTCACACTCGCCGTCGTCGACGACCTCCTCGCGATCCTGATCATCGCGATCTTCTTCACCAGCGGCATCAACTTCGCGGCGCTGGGCCTGGCCTTCGCCGGCCTCTTCCTGTTCTGGCTGCTGCTGCGCAAGGAGGTCCGCGGCTGGTACGTCTACGTGCCGCTGGCCGTGGCCAACTGGGGCCTGATGCACGCCAGCGGGGTGCACGCGACCATCGCGGGTGTGGCGATGGGCCTGATGCTGCGCTGCCACCACCGCGAGGGCGAGAAGGAGTCGCCGGGCGAGCGGATCGAGCACCTTGTGCGGCCGGTGTCGGCGGGGCTGGCGGTGCCGCTGTTCGCGCTCTTCTCGGCCGGGGTGCCGGTCACCGGGGGAGCACTCGGGCAGGTGTTCACCCGTCCGGAGACGCTGGGGGTGGTGCTCGGCCTGGTCGTCGGCAAGACGGTGGGCGTCTTCGGCGGCACCTGGCTCGCGGCCCGCTTCACCAGGGCGGAGCTCAATCCCGACCTGGCGTGGGCGGACGTGCTGGCCGTGGCCTCGCTCGCGGGGATCGGCTTCACGGTGTCGCTGCTCATCGGCGAGCTGGCCTTCGCGGGGGACGAGGTGCTGACGCCGGAGATCAAGGCGGCGGTGCTGGTGGGCTCGTGCACGGCGGCCCTGTGCGCCGCCGTCCTGCTGAAGCTGCGCGACAACAAGTACCGCGGCATGTGCGAGGACGAGGAGCGGGACACCGACCTGGACGGCATCCCCGACGTCTACGAATGGGGCAACCCGGAGTTCCATCTGCGCATGGCCGCGATCCACGACGCGAAGGCCGCCGAGCACCGCAGGCTCGCGGAAGTGGCGCGCTCCGGCGGCGCGGACGAGGATGAGTCGGGCATGATCAGGGGGTAGCCGTAACCCACTTGCCCGTTATGACTTCACGATGAACCGACGAACGACGGAGGACGCGATGAGCCCAGCGGACGTGGACAAGCCCGTGGCGGTGACCGTGAACGCGAACGGCGGCCGCAGTCTCGGCCAGCTCTTCGCCGCGGCCACGGCGGATCTCTCGGAGCTGATCCACGAGGAGATCGCCCTCGCCAAGGCCGAACTCCGGCAGGACGCCAAGCGTGCCGGCATCGGTGGCGGGGCGATCGGCGCGGCCGGCATCCTCGCGCTCTTCGCGCTGCCCGTGCTGAGCTTCGCGGCCGCCTACGGCATCCACAACCTGGGCCTGGGGCTCGCCTGGTCGTTCCTGATCGTCGGCGGCGCGTTCCTGGTGCTGGCCGGTCTGCTGGGCCTGCTGGCGATGGCGAAGTTCAAGAAGATCAAGAAGCCGGAGCGCAGCATCGCCTCCGCCAAGGAGACCGCGGCCGTGCTCCAGGGCGTCAAGCCGCACCCCCGCCCTTCGGAAACGGAGGGCACGCTCGAGGCGAAGGTATGACACGCTCAAGGCATGACGGTCGCTGACAGTTCCTCGGTGGTACGGATCGACGGGCCCTGGACCCACCGGGATGTCGCGGCGAACGGAGCGCGCTTCCACATCGCCGAAGCGGGCGACGGACCGCTGGTGCTGCTGCTGCACGGCTTCCCGCAGTTCTGGTGGACCTGGCGGGACCAGCTGACCGCCCTGGCCGACGCGGGCTTCCGCGCGGTCGCGATGGACCTGCGCGGGGTGGGCGGCAGCGACCGCACGCCGCGCGGCTACGACCCGGCGAACCTGGCGCTCGACGTCACCGGTGTGATCCGCTCGCTCGGCGAGCCGGACGCCGCGCTGGTCGGCCACGACCTCGGCGGCTACCTGGCGTGGACGGCGGCCGCGATGCGGCCCAAGCTGGTGCGCCGACTGGCGGTCAGTTCGATGCCCCATCCGCGGCGCTGGCGCACGGCGATGCTCTCGGACCTGCGGCACAGCGCGGCGGGGGCGTACGTGTGGGGCTTCCAGCGGCCGTGGATCCCCGAGCGCCGGCTGGTCGCGGACGACGCCGCGCTCGTGGGGCAGCTGCTGCGGGACTGGTCGGGACCGCGGATGCCGGACGACGAGGTGGTCGCGGTCTACCGCCGGGCGATGAGCATCCCATCCACGGCGCACTGCTCGATCGAGCCGTACCGCTGGATGGTGCGCTCGCTGGCCCGGGTGGACGGCTTCCAGTTCAACCGCCGGATGAAGCGCCCGGTACGGGTGCCGACGCTGCATCTGCACGGCTCGCTCGACCCCGCGATGCGCGCGCGGCACGCCGCCGGCAGCGGCAGTTACGTCGAGGCGCCCTACCGCTGGCGGCTGTTCGACGGTCTCGGGCACTTCCCGCACGAGGAGGACCCGGCGGCGTTCTCGGCGGAGCTGATCAACTGGCTGAAGGACCCCGAGCCCGACCGTTGATCGTCGACCGTTAATCCCATATGACCATCAGCCAAATGCCGGACGCATAGGCCAATTGATGGACCCACAGGCGATTACGGACCTTGGACCCCGGGCAGACAGCTCGGTATGGGCTGGACGCACGACTACCGTGACGTGTCACGCGATCGCCGCGCCAACGGAGCGCGCAACATCACCGGGACCACGGCCCCGGACCACCGGCCGGGCGACTCGGGGCTCGGCATCCCGCACATCCTCAGGCGGCGCGCCCGATGGGTCGGCGCCCGCCTGCGGCACACCCGCAGCGGCTGACGAACTCCCCCGCCACCGGCGGAAGCACCCCGCCCGCACGGGCTCTCACAGGGCGCACGCCTGCGTGTCGACCTGCCGGTCCGCCGTACGCCCGGCCTGGACGTCGGCGCGGACCTCGTCCGCCGTCAGGGCGTAGCCGGTGTCCGCGTCGTCCAGCGACTTGGCGAACACGACGCCGTACACCCGCCCGTCGGGAGTCAGCAGCGGACCACCGGAGTTGCCCTGCCGTACGAGGGTGAACAGGGAGTAGACGTCGCGGTGGACCGTGCCGCGGTGGTAGATGTCCGGACCCGTCGCCGAGATGCGGCCGCGCACCCGGGCGGCACGGACGTCGAAGCCGCCGTTCTCCGGGAAGCCGGCCACGATCGCGCCGTCGCGGGACTTGGCGTCGCCGCCGGTGAAGGTCAACGGGGGCGCCGACAGCGCGGGGACGTCGATGACGGCGATGTCGCGCTGCCAGTCGTAGAGCACGACCTTGCCGTCGTACACCCGGCCCACGCCGCCGATCTGCACGGTGGGGTTGTCGACGCCGCCGACGACATGGGCGTTGGTCATCACCCGGTGCGGCGCGAAGACGAAGCCGGTGCCCTCCAGCACCTTGCCGCAGCTGGGCGCCGTGCCCACGACCTTCACGATGCTGCGCCGGGCCTCGCCGACGACCCGGCTGCCGGCGAGCGCGGGGTCCGGCGCGGGCACGTCGGTGATCGGCTCGGTGCCGAACGGCGAGAAGACCTGCGGGAGTCCGTTCTGCGCGAGGGCGGAACTGAAGTCGGCGAACCAGGTGTCGGCGGCCGGCGGCACGATCCGCGCCACCCCCAGCAGCACCTTGGACGAGCGGACCTCACGGCCGAGGGTCGGCAGCGTGGTGGTCGTGGCGAGGGCGGAACCGATGAGCCAGGCGACCAGCAGCATGGCCAGGACGTTGACCAGCGCCCCGCCGATCGCGTCCACGGCGCGGGCGGGGGACCAGCTGACGTGTGTGCGGACCTTGTTGCCCAGATGCGTGGTGAACGCCTGCCCCACCGAGGCGCACACGATCACCAGGACCACGGCGGCGACCACCGCGACCGTGCCCGGGGCCGAGTTCCCGGTGACCTCGTGCCAGATCACGGGCAGCACGTAGATCGCGACCAGACCACCGCCGAGGAAGCCGATCACCGACATCACGCCGACGATGAATCCCTGGCGGTAGCCCACGATCGCGAACCACACGGCGGCCAGCAACAGCACGATGTCCAGCACATTCACCTGCACACCGTCTCATGGCAGCTCAGCCCAGTGGGACCGTCTTTGCCCGATCCCAAGGCCGCTCCCAGCCCGCGAAGTGGAGAATCCGGTCGATCAGGCCCGCCGTGAAGCCCCAGACCAGGGCGCCCCCGACCTGGAACGCGGGCCCGCGGTAGCCGCTGGGGTGCCGGACCGTGACGCGGTTCGCGGGGTCGGTCAGCTCGTCGACCGGCGCCGTGAACACCCGCGCGGTCTCGGCGAGGTCGACCGCGCCCACCGGGCTCGGGGTGTGCCACCAGCCCAGCACCGGCGTCACCACGAACCCGCTCACCGGGATGTACAGCCGCGGCAGCACACCGAACAGCTGCACTCCGGTGGGGTCGAGGCCGGTCTCCTCCCATGCCTCGCGCAGCGCGGCGCGCAGCGGTCCGGCGCCCTCCGGGTCGCCGTCCTCCGGGTCGAGCGCACCGCCGGGGAAGGACGGCTGCCCGGCGTGCGAGCGCAGCGAGGCCGCGCGCTCCATCAGGAGCAGCTCGGGGCGTCCCGTCCCGCCCTCGTCGCCGAAGAGGACCAGGACGGCGGAGGGCCGCCCTCCGGTGGGCGGCGGCAGGAAGCGGCTCAGCTGCTCCGGCTCCACCGCGTCGGCGGCTCGGGCCACCGGCTCCAGCCACTCCGGCAGACCCTCGCGCCGCACCGCGACGCCGTTGATCCCCGGGCCATTGACGTTGTTGACGCTGTTGCTGCCGTCGACGCCGTGACGTGCTCCGGTCACTCCACCTCCAGCGGGGGCGCCGCCGTGCCCGGGTAACCGGGCGGCGGCTTCAGCCGCTGGCCCGGGGCGCCGCCCATCTCGTACTTCAGCAGTTTCTTCGCCTTCTCCGGATCGGTCTCGCCCTCCCCGTACGACGGGCAGAGCGGGGCGATCGGGCAGGCCCCGCAGGCGGGGCGGCGGGCGTGGCAGATCCGGCGGCCGTGGAAGATCAGCCGGTGGGACACCATCGTCCACTCGCTCTTGGGGAAGATCGCCATGACGTCCTGCTCGACCTTCTCCGGGTCCTCGGAGGCGGTCCAGCCGAAGCGGCGGGCGAGCCGCCCGAAGTGGGTGTCGACGGTCAGGCCGGGCACGCCGAACGCGTTGCCCAGGACGACGTTGGCCGTCTTGCGGCCGACGCCGGGCAGGGTCACCAGGTCCTCCAGCCGGCCGGGAACCTCGCCGCCGAAGCGGTCGCGCAGCGCGGCGGACAGGCCGAGCAGCGAGCGCGCCTTGGCGCGGAAGAAGCCGGTGGGGCGGATCAGCTGCTCCAGCTCCTCCGGGTCGGCGGCCGCCAGGTCCTCCGGCGCCGGGTACCGGGCGAAGAGCCGGGGCGTGGTCTGGTTGACCCTCAGGTCGGTGGTCTGCGCGGAGAGCACCGTGGCCACCAGGAGCTGGAAGGGGTTCTCGAAGTCGAGCTCGGGGTGGGCGTACGGGTACAGCTCGGCGAGTTCGCGGTTGATGCGGCGGGCGCGGCGCACCGTCGCCAGACGCGACTCGGGCCCCCGGGCACCCCGCGCGCGGCCGCCGGCGGGCTTCGCGGGAACCTGTTCGCTCAGGGCTGAATCGGCCTTCGGCGTCACCCGCCCGGCCCCTCCACCCTGCTGTTTCCTGCGCACGCTCGGCGTATCAGACACCCGGCCAGCCTAAGCCTCGGCACCGACAATCGCCCTGGACTGCCGCGATCCGGCCCCCGAAAGGACCCCCGGGGCGCTCGCCCGCGAACACATAAGACAGACTTGTGATTGATCGCACTGTTTTACTGTCGGGCATGATGGGGACCGACCCAGCGATGTCGACAAGGAGAGAGCACGTGGACGACGTTCTGCGGCGCGCACCGCTTTTCGCGGCGCTCGACGATGAGCAGGCCGCTGAACTGCGCGCCTCGATGGCGGAGGTCACGCTCGCGCGCGGCGACTCGCTGTTCCACGAGGGTGAACCCGGGGACCGGCTGTACGTCGTCACCGAGGGCAAGGTGAAGCTGCACCGCACGTCCCCCGACGGCCGCGAGAACATGCTGGCCGTGGTGGGCCCCGGCGAGCTGATCGGTGAGCTGTCGCTCTTCGACCCCGGCCCGCGCACCGCGACCGCCACCGCACTGACCGAGGTCAAGCTGCTCGGCCTCGGCCACGGCGACCTCCAGCCCTGGCTCAACGCCCGGCCCGAGGTCTCCACCGCCCTGCTGCGGGCCGTCGCGCGGCGCCTGCGGCGCACCAACGACGTGATGTCGGACCTGGTCTTCTCCGATGTGCCGGGCCGGGTGGCCAAGGCGCTGCTGGACCTGTCGCGCCGCTTCGGCGTGCAGTCCGAGGAGGGCATCCACGTCGTCCACGACCTGACGCAGGAGGAGCTGGCCCAGCTGGTCGGCGCCTCGCGCGAGACCGTGAACAAGGCGCTCGCCGACTTCGCGGGCCGCGGCTGGCTGCGCCTGGAGGCCCGCGCGGTCATCCTGCTGGACGTCGAGCGACTGGCCAAGCGCTCGCGCTGACCCGTACATCCGTAAGGGGCGCCCACTCTTGTGGGCGCCCCTTACGCGTTCCGTCCCGCAGGGCCTCAGATCAGCCCGTGCTCCAGCAGGTAGTCCAGCTGCGCCCGCACCGACAGCTCGGCCGCCGGCCACAGGGCCCGGTCCACGTCCGCGTAGACGTGCGCGACGACCTCGGACGGGGTGGTGCGCCCCTCCTCCACCGCCGTCTCCACCTGGGCGAGCCGGTGGGCGCGGTGGGCGAGGTAGAACTCGACCGCGCCGCGCGCGTCCGCCAGCACCGGCCCGTGCCCGGGCAGGACCGTCGTGACCCCGCCGTCCACCGCCAGCGCTTGGAGCCGGCGCAGGGAGTCGAGGTAGTCGCCGAGACGGCCGTCGGGGTGCGCGACGACGGTGGTGCCGCGGCCGAGGACGGTGTCGCCGGTCAGCACCGCCCCGTCGGCCGGGAGATGGAACGACAGGGAGTCCGCGGTGTGCCCGGGGGTGGGGACGACACGCAGTTCCAGGCCGCCGGTGGTGATCACGTCCCCCGCGCCCAGCCCCTCGTCGCCCAGGCGCAGCGCCGGGTCCAGGGCCCGTACGGCGGTGCCGGTCAGCTCGGCGAAACGGGCCGCGCCCTCGGCGTGGTCGGGGTGGCCGTGGGTGAGCAGGGTCAGGCCGATCCGCTTGCCGAGCGAATGCGCCGTGGAGACGACGGTGCTCAGGTGCCCCTCGTCCAGCGGGCCCGGGTCGATGACGACGGCGAGGTCGGAGTCGGGCTCGCCGACGATCCAGGTGTTGGTGCCGTCCAGGGTCATCGGCGAGGGGTTGGGGGCCAGCACGCACAGCGCGCGCTCGGTGGCGCGGCCGCCGACCGCGCCGCGCGGGTTGCCCGGAGGCAGGGACGAGGTCATTCGCCGGCTCCCATGCGCTTGGTGAACTCCTCGTGGCCGGGCCAGCTCAGCACGATCTCCTCGCCCACGAGTTCGGCCTTCGCCAGGACCGGTGTCAGGTCCCTGCCCTCCCCGGCGGCCGCCAGGGCCGCCTCGGCGGAGTCGTACGGCAGCAGCCCGCGCAGCGTCGCGATCGTCGGCGGCAGCATGACCATCTCGCCGCGGTCGTAACCGGCGACGGCCTCCTGCGGGCGCAGCCACTCCGTGCGGTCGGCCTCCCCCGACACGTCGCGGGTCCGCTGACCGGGCGGGAGCGCGGTCAGGAAGAACCAGGTGTCGTAGCGGCGCTCCTCGAACTCCGGGGTGATCCACCGCGCCCAGGGGCCGAGCAGATCGGAGCGGAGCACCAGCGAGCGGCGGTCCAGGAAGTCCGCGAAGGACAGGTCGCGGGAGACCAGCGCGCGGCGGTCCGCCTCCCAGCCCTCGCCGGTGGTGTCGTCCACGACCGAGTCCCCGTCCGGGCCGGCCAGCAGCACACCGGACTCCTCGAACGTCTCGCGCACCGCGGCGCACACGATCGCCTGTGCCTCGGCCGGTCCCAGGCCCTCGCCCAGGCGCCGCGCCCACTGCTCCGGCGCCGGGCCGGCCCACGCGACCGGGCGCTCGTCGCGCCGGTCCACACCGCCGCCGGGGTAGGCGTACGCGCCCGCGGCGAACGCCATGGAGGCGCGCCGGCGCAGCATGTGGACCGCGGGGCCGCGGCCGGTGTCGCGCAGCAGCAGCACGGTGGCCGCCCGGCGAGGCTCGACGGGCACCAGCGTGCCCTGGGTGAGCGCCCTGATCCGCTCGGGCCAGCTGGGCGGGAACCACTGGCCGTTCGTGGTGGTCATGGGGCGGATGCTATGCGCTGGCGCGGGGATGTTCGACAGTGCGCCCCCGCCGGGGCCGGGCGTCCAGGGGGCCGGGCCCCCTGGACACGGACCGCGGGAGGTCAGCCCGCGGGCTCCAGCTCGACCTGGATCTCCACCTCGACGGGGGCGTCCAGCGGGAGCACCGCCACGCCGACCGCGCTGCGCGCGTGGACGCCGGCGTCGCCGAGGACCTGGCCCAGCAGCTCGCTCGCGCCGTTGACGACCCCGGGCTGCCCGGTGAAGTCGGGGGCGGAGGCGACAAAACCGACGACCTTGACGACCCGCTTCACCCGGTCGAGGTCGCCCGCCACGGACTTGACGGCCGCCAGGGCGTTGAGCGCGCAGATGCGCGCGAGGTCCCGGGCCTGCTCGGGGGTGACCTCGGCGCCGACCTTGCCGCAGGTCGTCAGCTTGCCGTCGACCAGCGGGAGCTGGCCCGCCGTGAAGACGTACGACCCGGAGAGCACCGCGGGCACGTACGCCGCCAGGGGCGCCGCCACCTCGGGCAGTGTCAGCCCGAGGTCGACGAGCCGCTGCTCGACGGCGCTCACGCGCCCTTCTCCCGCTTGAGGTACGCCACCAACTGCTCGGGGTTGTTGGGGCCGGGCACGACCTGGACGAGCTCCCAGCCGTCCTCGCCCCAGGTGTCCAGAATCTGCTTCGTCGCGTGCACCAGCAGCGGCACGGTCGCGTATTCCCACTTGGTCATGAGGGGACTGTAATGCCTCGCACAGCCGAGCCCCCGAGTAGCCCCGCCCTCCACTGGTTAGGCTCGAAGACGTGAGGCTCCACATCGTGACGGGCAAGGGCGGGACGGGAAAGACGACCGTCGCCGCCGCGCTGGCGCTGGCGCTGGCCGCCGAGGGACGGCGCACCCTGCTGGCCGAGGTCGAGGGGCGCCAGGGCATCGCGCAGCTCTTCGAGACCGAGGCGCTTCCGTACGAGGAGCGGAAGATCGCCGTCGCCCCGGGCGGCGGCGAGGTGCACGCGCTGGCCATCGACGCCGAACAGGCGCTCCTGGACTACCTCGACATGTTCTACAAGCTCGGCCGCGCCGGCCGGGCGCTGAAGAAGCTCGGCGCCATCGACTTCGCGACCACCGTCGCCCCGGGCGTACGGGACGTGCTGCTCACCGGCAAGGTGTGCGAGGCCGTGCGCCGCAAGGACCGCGCGGGCTGGCGGACGTACGACGCGGTCGTCCTCGACGCGCCGCCGACCGGCCGGATCACCCGCTTCCTGAACGTCAACGACGAGGTCGCGGGACTGGCCCGGTTCGGTCCGATACACAATCAGGCGCAGTCCGTGATGCGGGTGCTGAAATCGCCCGACACCGCGGTGCACCTGGTCACCCTCCTGGAGGAGATGCCGGTGCAGGAGACCGTGGACGGTGCGGCGGAGCTGCACGCGGCCGGTCTGCCCACCGGTGCCGTCATCATCAACATGGTCCGCCCGGTGCTGATGGACGGCGACGCCGTGGCCGCCGCGAGCAGCGGACGGCGCACCGCCCTGGCCAAGGCGCTCTCCCAGGCCGGCCTCGGCGGCGCCCGGCGCGGCGGGCTGGCGGAGCGGCTGATCGACCCCCTGCTGACGCAGGCGCACGAGCACGCCGAGCGGGTCGCGCTGGAGCGCACCCAGCGCGCGGAGCTCGCCGGGCTCGGCCTGCCGTCGTACGAACTGGGTCGGCTGGCCGACGGCGTCGATCTTGGTGGGTTGTACAGATTGGCCGAAAATCTGCGGAAACAGGGGCTGGGGGTCGCATGAGTCTGGACAGTCCGGTATTGGACATCGACGCGCTGCTGGACGATCCGGCGACCCGGATCGTCGTGTGCTGCGGCTCCGGAGGGGTCGGCAAGACCACCACGGCCGCCGCCCTGGGCGTGCGCGCCGCCGAGCGGGGCCGCAGGGCGGTCGTGCTGACCATCGACCCGGCACGCCGGCTGGCCCAGTCGATGGGGCTCACGGAGCTGGACAACACCCCCCGCAGGGTCGCCGGCATCGACGAGTCCGCGGGCGGTGAACTGCACGCGATGATGCTGGACATGAAGCGGACCTTCGACGAGGTCGTCGTGCAGCACAGCGACCCCGACCGGGCCCGCGCGATCATCGACAACCCCTTCTACCAGTCGCTCTCCGCGGGCTTCGCCGGCACGCAGGAGTACATGGCGATGGAGAAGCTGGGCCAGCTGCGGGCGCTGGACGCCTGGGACCTGATCGTGGTCGACACGCCCCCGAGCCGGTCCGCGCTGGACTTCCTGGACGCCCCCAAGCGGCTGGGGTCCTTCCTGGACGGCCGCTTCATCCGGCTGCTGATGGCCCCGGCGAAGGTCGGCGGGCGGGCCGGGGTGAAGTTCCTGAACGTCGGGATGTCGATGATGACCGGGGTGCTCAGCAAGGTCATGGGCGCCCACCTGCTCAAGGACGTGCAGACCTTCGTGGCGGCGATGGACTCGATGTTCGGCGGCTTCCGCTCCCGGGCGGACGCCACGTACAAGCTGCTCCAGGCGAACGGCACCGCGTTCCTGGTGGTCGCGGCGCCGGAGCGGGACGCGCTGCGCGAGGCGGCGTACTTCGTGGAGCGGCTGGCCGCGGAGGACATGCCGCTGGCCGGGCTCGTGCTGAACCGGGTGCACGGCAGCGGTGCGGCGCAGCTCACGGCCGAGCGGGCGCTGGCCGCGGCGGAGGCACTGGCCGAGGACACAGCTGACACTGCCGACCCCGCCGACAGCGACTCCATGACCGCCGAGTGGGATGCCCCCGACGGGAAGAATCCATCAACTCCCCGGCTGACCAGGGAGTTTGACGAATCCACAGAAAATCTTCAAAACCGCGGCATTGTGGATCAGCCCGGCGGGAAGGCTGGACTCCGTACGGCCGACGGCACCGAAGGGACCCTCAGCACGGACCACAGCACTTCCGACCCCACCGATCCGGACGCGGATCCGTGGAGCGCCGACCGCCTCGCCGCCGGACTGCTGCGCCTGCACGCCGAGCGGATGCAGCTGGTCGCGCGTGAACGACGCACCCGCGACCGCTTCGTCTCCGTGCACCCCGAAGTGCCCATGGTCGACGTCGCCGCCCTGCCGGGCGACGTGCACGACCTGGAGGGCCTGCGCGAGATCGGCGAACGCCTCGCGCAGGGTCAGCCGACGGCCGCGTAGTCGTCGTACTCACCGTCGTAGTCGTCGTCGCCCAGGTGCACGCCGGTGCTCTGCTCGTACTCCGTACGCGCGGTCTCCAGCAGCCTGCGCCACGAGGTGACCGTGGGGCGCCGGCGCAGCAGTGCCCTGCGCTCGCGCTCGGTCATCCCGCCCCAGACACCGAACTCCACCCGGTTGTCCAAGGCGTCGGCCAGGCACTCCGTGCGTACCGGGCACCCCGTGCACACCGCCTTGGCCCTGTTCTGGGCCGCTCCCTGGACGAAAAGCTCGTCCGGATCCGTCGTGCGGCACGCGGCCTGCGTACTCCAGTCCGTAACCCAGCTGCTCATGCTGGCGCCGTCCTCTCCCGAATCGAGGCTCCCCCACGGCGGCAAGCGGCATATTCACCGTTGCCAGTTGAGGACGTTACGGAAGGTGGGCACGACGCAACAGCCCTTTCAGGCCCAATCTTGAATGGCCCGAACGGACTATGGGTCAGCGGTAGATCACCCTGGGGAGTGAGCAGGTGCCAAAACGGACTAACCGCACATAAACGGTCAAGCCACTCGCTTGATGCCCCGAGATCCAGGCCATATGGCTGGCATATGACAGGAATTCGGGCAGTTCTCATCACCCACAAGAGTGAGGTCGGAAGACAGACGCGTGCGCGTCTTTGGCGCCTGTCTGTTACAGACTAGGCGAACAAGCATGCCCACGTCCTAGGAATCGCAACGTAAGCTGCACCTCATGGGTCACAAGCGATCAGGCGGCACGCGTGGCGGTGGCATCAGTACCGCGCAGCAGGCCGCCAAGTTCCTGGGTGTCAGTGTCCTGTCCGGCGTCGTGCTGGCCGGCATCGCGCTGCCCGCGGCCGGAGCGCTCGGACTGAGCGCCAAGGGGACCGCGGCCGGCTTCGACTCGCTCCCCGGCGAGCTCAGGCGTCCGCCGCTCTCCCAGAGCACCCAGATCCTGGACGCCAAGGGCGGTCTGATCGCGACCGTCTACTCGCGCGACCGCAAGGTCGTCCCCCTCAGCGCGATGAGCAAGTCGATGCAGCAGGCCATCGTCGCCATCGAGGACGCCCGCTTCTACGAGCACGGCGCCATCGACGTCAAGGGCATCCTGCGCGCCCTCAACAAGAACGCCCAGGACGGCGGCGTCTCCGAGGGCGCCTCCACGCTGACCCAGCAGTTCGTGAAGAACGTCTTCATCGAGGAGGCCGGCGACGACCCCACCAAGGTCGCCCAGGCCACCCAGCAGACCGTGGGCCGCAAGATCAAGGAGATGAAGTACGCCATCCAGCTCGAGGACGAGCTGGGGAAGAAGCAGATCCTCGAGAACTATCTCAACATCACCTTCTTCGGCGAGCAGGCGTACGGAGTCGAATCCGCCGCCCGGCGCTACTTCAGCAAGTCCGCCAAGGACCTCACCCTGACCGACTCCGCCCTGCTGGCGGGCATCGTCCAGTCGCCCAGCCGCTTCGACCCCGTCAACGACCCGCAGGAAGCCACCCAGCGCCGCAACGTCGTGCTGCAGCGCATGGCCGACCTGAAGAACATCACGCAGGCGCAGGCCGACGCGGCCAAGAAGAAGCCGCTCGGCCTCAAGGTCAGCCAGCCCAAGAACGGCTGCATCACGGCCGTCAACGGCGCCGGCTTCTTCTGCGACTACGTGCGCGAGGTCTTCCTCACCGACCCGACCTTCGGCAAGACCAAGGCCGACCGCGCCAAGCGCTGGAACCAGGGCGGCCTCGTCGTCCGCACCACCTTGGACCCGAAGGCCCAGCAGGCCGTCCAGGCGTCGATAAACGATCACGTCTACCAGAGCGACGACGTCGCCTCCGCGGTGACGCTGGTCAAGCCCGGTACGGGCAAGATCGTCGCGATGGGGCAGTCGCGCCCGTACGGCTTCAAGAAGAACCAGACCCAGATCAACCTCTCCGTCGGCCAGTCCATGGGCGGCGGCGCCGGCTACCAGCCGGGCTCCACCTTCAAGGCCATCACCGCGGCCGCCGCGATCGAGCAGGGCACCGACCCGGCGCAGGTCTACCCGGCGCCGTACAAGATGGACTACCCGAGCCCGGTCACGACCTGCCGCGGCAACTGGCTCAACTCCCGGACGGACCCCGCCACGGTCGAGAACGAGAACGAGTCCGAGAAGGGCCCGTACTCGATGAAGGAAGCCACCGCCAAGTCCGTCAACACCTACTTCGTGCAGCTGATCAGCGACATCGGCGTGTGCCCGGTCACCGACATGGCCAAGGCCATGGGGATACAGCGCGCCAACGGCAAGCCGCTCGACCAGGTGCCCTCCATCACCCTGGGCACCCAGGAGGTCTCACCGCTGACCATGGCGAACGCCTACGCGACCTTCGCCAACAAGGGCGTCTACTGCTCGCCGGTCGCCATCGAGTCGATCACCGACGCGACCGGCAAGAAGCTGCCCGTGCCGAAGAGCGAGTGCAAGCGGGCCATGACCGAGCAGACGGCCGCGACCCTCAACACGCTCCTCAAGGGCGTGGTCGAGGACGGCACCGGCCAGCAGGCCGGCCTGACCGACCGCGACAGCGCGGGCAAGACCGGTACGACGGACTTCCGCTACGCGGCCTGGTTCGTCGGCTACACCTCGGACCTGGCCGGCGCGGTGTGGGTCGGTGACCCCGCCCACAAGCGGCAGATGACCGACATCACCATCGGCGGCGTCTACCACCCCAAGGTCTTCGGTGCCGACACCCCGGGCCCGATCTGGAAGGACGCCATGGCCGGCGCCCTGTCCGGGACGACCTCCGACAGCCTGCCGACGGTCGCGATCCGCGAGCCGGTGAAGCCCGATGACCACGGCGACGAGGGCGACGGCCACGGCCACGGCGACATCCGCGGTGGCGACAACGGCGGCGACCAGGGCGGCAACGGGAACGGCGGCAACGAAGGGGGCGGAGACTTCTTCGGCGGTCTCCTCGGCGGCAACGGCGGCGGCAACGGGAACGGCGGCGGGGCCGGCGGGGCCGGCCCGAACGACGGCGGTCCGGGCGGCGGCAGCGACGTCGGCACCACGGACGGCGGGGCCGTCACCCCCGGCAATGGCGGCACCGGCTGACACCGCCGGCCGCACCCGGCCACACCTGGCCGGACAGACGAAGGGGCGCCCCGGACCGCATCGGTCCGGGGCGCCCCTTCGTTCGCGTTCTCCGGGAGCGGCGACCCGCTCCCCGGCCCTCAGCCCCCTGCGAGCTGCCGCTTCACCTCGGCGGCGACCCGGCCGCCCTCGGCGAGGCCGGACACCTTCGGGTTCACGATCTTCATGACCGCGCCCATGGCCCGGGGTCCCTCGGCGCCCGACTCCTTGATCGCCGCGGAGACGATCCCGGCCAGCTCGGCGTCGTCCAGCTGCTTGGGCAGGTAGCGGGCGAGCACCTCGCCCTCCGCGAGCTCCCGCTCCGCGGACTCCTTGCGGCCGCCCTGCTCGAAGGCCTCGGCGGCCTCCCGGCGCTTCTTGGCCTCGCGGCCGATCACCTGGAGCACCTCGTCGTCGGAGAGCTCGCGCGCCTCCTTGCCCGCGACCTCCTCCTTGGTGATCGCGGTCAGGGTGAGGCGCAGGGTGGACGTGACGAGCTCGTCCCGTCCCTTCATGGCAGCCGTGAGGTCGTCGTGCAGACGCTGCTTGAGCGTGGTGGTCATGGCGTCGAGTCTGCCAGGTCCCTGCCGGGAGGGCCGGAGATTTATCGCTGACGAGCCGTCTGCCACCATGGGTGCATGCGCGCGCTATACGCAGTACCCCTGGGCATCACAGCCGCCGGCGCGGCCTGCGTGGCCTACGCGGCCGGCATCGAGGCACGCTCCTTCCGCCTGCGCAGGGTGCAGGTGCCCGTGCTGCCGCCCGGGATGCGGCCCGTCCGCGTCCTGCAGCTCTCGGACATCCACATGGTCAGCGGGCAGAACAAGAAGCGCCGCTGGCTGCAGTCCCTCGCCGGACTGCGGCCCGACTTCGTCGTCAACACCGGTGACAACCTCTCCGACCCCGACGGCGTCCCCGAGCTCCTCGACGCCCTGGGCCCGCTGCTGGACCTGCCCGGTGCGTACGTCTTCGGCTCCAACGACTACTACGCCCCCAAGCTGCGCAACCCCGCCCGCTACCTGCTGGAGCGGTCCCGCGGGGTCCACGGCCTCAACGGCAAGAACGACCCGGCGATCGGCGTCACCCGCAACCCGTGGGAGGACGTCCGCGACGCCTTCGACATGGCCGGCTGGGTCGGGGTCAACAACGCCCGCGGCCGCCTCAAGCTCGACGACGGCATCGAGATCGCCTTCACCGGCCTGGACGACCCCCACATCCGGCGCGACCGCTACACCGAGGTCGCCGGCGGCCCCGACAGCGGAGCCGACCTCTCCCTCGCCGTCGTCCACGCCCCCTACCTGCGGGTTCTCGACGCCTTCACCGCCGACCGCTACCCGCTGATCCTCGCCGGCCACACCCACGGCGGCCAGCTCTGCATCCCCTTCTACGGGGCCCTGGTCACCAACTGCGACATCGACCCGGACCGCGTGAAGGGCCTGTCCGCCCACGAGGCCGGCGGACACCGCTCCCACCTGCACGTCTCCGCGGGCTGCGGCACCAACCGCTACACCCCGGTCCGTTTCGCCTGCCCCCCGGAAGCCACCCTCCTCACCCTCGTCCCGGCCGGCTGAACCACCCCGGAAAACCGGATTTCGTCTCCAGCGGCCGGTCCGCTAGAGTAATCCTCGTCGCGCCGGGCCGAAGGGCCACGACGCGACACCGGGGTGTGGCGCAGCTTGGTAGCGCGCTTCGTTCGGGACGAAGAGGCCGTGGGTTCAAATCCCGCCACCCCGACTTCGTGAATTCAGGGCTTCTGGGAAATTCTCCCAGGAGCCCTGAGTCGTTGTGCGGCAAGCCTGGGAGGGCCGCATGGGACTCGACGCCGCGCGCCTGGTGCGTGTCGCTGCGACGACCGAGCGCGTCCGTCCGTTCTGGGAGACCAGCCGCGATCCGCATCTCCTGCAAGAACGCCTGATGGAGTTGGACTGCCACGGAGTCGACGCTGTGCTCGTGACCAAGGAGCTCATGCGGTGTGACCTCGGCGACGCGCAACAGGCCTTCTTCAGTGCCCCGTGCAGGGACGGCGAACGGCGATTCCACAACGCAGCCATGGACACCCTTGAGGACGAGGGCCCCGGCCTCACATCATGAGCGACGCAGCCGAGGCAGCGGATGCCGCCAAGAACCGCTTCCTGAGAGCGGCCCGCTTGCTTGCCCCATGTGTGAGTTACTTCGTCGAACGGGTCTCGTTCGGGGACGTGGAAGACGGCGACTGTGTGGATGTCTTCCTCAGGGAGGGCCCGCACAAGCCGGACGTCGTGGTCTCGCTCACTTGTCTGCACCACCTCGAGACAGGCGATCCGACCGCGATCCAGGGCTCTTTCATCGACGAGATCCTGTTGGAACACCTCCCACAGCTGCCTCATCCATGGCCTGACGATGCCGTCGGTCTCGTCGACCGCACCGCCGATCTCCCCGAGTTGGTGCGACTCCGGATCGCGGGGCCTTCGGAGGTCGATGTGATCGCATCCTGCCTGACCGTCTACACCGCGATGAGCGAGGACGAAGCGGGCTTGCCGCTCCAGGGATGAGCAAGGCCCCGACGGCCGGCCTCCACTGGCGGCGGGGCCGGCGATCTGCCGTTTCCTGCGCTCCGCGTCGCCGCTGATCCCGGTGCCGCCGCGATGTACGGATTGACCCTGCGAAGGCGGGCTGATCCGTGTCAGCATGATCGGATCGGTGCCGGGGGGCGGCACCGGCATGACGGGGGAGTCACTGTGACACGTGGCATACGGCGATGCGTGCTGCTCGGGTGCGCCGGGGCGGCCTTGGCGCTGAGCGGCTGTACGGAGGAGCACCGGCCCGCGGAACCCGTGCCCGTGGCGCGCGCTTCGGCGTCCGCGGAGCCCACGCACAAAGCCTGGGAGGATCCCGAGAAGGCGCTGTCCGATGCCAAGGTGTGGGCGTCGAGCGGCCGGCGCACGGGCAGTTGGGAGGCGCGCCTGCCCAAGGCCCGTGGGGGAACGGTCTGGGTCGCCACGCAGTGCCAGGGCACCGGCACGCTCACAGTGGACGCGAGCCGGTACGGCACCCTCACGGAGCACTGCTCCGAGCACCCGGACGGGAGTCTCAACGCCTTCGAGATGACCAACACGGCCGCGGGCCGGGTCCGGGTGACCCCCGGCCCCGGGGTGACCTGGGCGGTCGCGGTCGGCTGGAGCGCCTCACGGGTTCAGCCCGAAAATTGATCCGGGAACGGTGTCGATTCGGCGCGCTGTCGTTCGACGTACGGACGACGGGCTGGTCAGCGTGTCCGGTAGCGACCGGATCCCGGCCCGACACACCTAGGGAGCTGTTATGCGTTTTCTGATGATGCACCGGCTGGACGAGAGTGCCCCGGAGGCCTGGAACCCCAGCCAGGAGTTCATGGAGAAGATGGGCGCGTTCATCCAGGACTGGTCCGAGCGGGGCATTTTGATCACGGCGGAGGGCGTCCATCCGTCCGAGCGGGGTGCGTTGGTGCGCAAGCCCCGGGGCGCGGCGACGCATGTGACCGACGGTCCCTTCACCGAGGCCAAGGAGGTCATCGGCGGCTTCGGGCTGATCAACGCCAAGGACCGGGCGGAGGCCGTCGCGCTCGCCCGGCAGTACGCCGAGCTGTTCGACGAGGTGGAGGTCGAGGTTCGGCAGGTCGTGGAGTTCGACGACCTGGAGCCCCCGGCCTGATCCGGCCGCCCGGCCGGTCGGGCTTCACGGGCGGGCCGGCATCGGCCCGCCCGGCCGCCGTCATACCGGTTCGGCCTCCGGGGTGCGGGTGGTGGCGGCTGCCGCCCGGGGCCGCAGGACGCCTGCGGCGCACGCCGCGGTGACGCAGAACGCGACCGGCAGGAAGAGCGTCACGTTGAGCGGTACGAGGTGGGTCAGCGGGCCGATGACGGCGGGACCGGCGAGCATGCCGAGGTAGCCGAGGCCGGCGACGCGGGAGACGTTGGTGGCGGCGGCCCCCTGGTCGGCGTGGCCCGCGGCGCTGAAGAGCTGGGGTACGCAGCCGGACAGCCCGGCGCCGAACACCGTCCAGCCGAGCAGTGCGAGGGGGATCGACGGGGAGAGTGCCGCCGTGGTGAGGCCGAGGCCGGCCGCGGCGGCCCCGTACCGGAGGACGGCGGCCGGGCCGAAGCGGGCGGCGACGCGGTCGGTGAGGAAGCGGCCGACGGTCATGGCGGTGGCGAAGGCACCGTAGGCGAGGGCGGCGGTGGAGGCGGGCGCGTCGAGTACGTCGCGCAGGTGGAGCACGCTCCAGTCGTTGGCGACGCCCTCGCTGAGCATGACCATGAACGCGAGTGCGGCCAGCACCCAGATGCGCTGCGGCGTCCGGGCCCGGGTGGGCGCGGCGGGCACGCCGTCCTGGGCTGCGGGGGACGGGGCCGTGTCGGGTCGCAGCAGGGCGGGGGCGGTCGCGGCGGCGACGACCAGGCCGGCGACGGCGACCGTCCCGAGGGTGGCGGCCGGGCTCCAGCCCCGGTCGAGCGCGCGGGCGCCGGCGAGGGAGGCCAGCACGCCGCCGACGGAGAAGGCGGCGTGGAAGGCGGACATCACGGGCCGCCCGTAGCCGCGTTCGACCTGGACGGCGTGGGCGTTCATGGAGACGTCCAGGCAGCCGTTCCCGATGCCGAGCACGAGCAGGGCCCCGCCCAGGGTCCAGGCGTCCGTGGCGAGTCCGGGCAGCAGGAGGGCCGCGCTGCACAGGGCGGCGCCGAGCGGGACGACGGTGCGGGCCCCGAAGCGGTCGGTGAGCGGGCCGGCGACCTGCATGCCGGCGAAGGCGCCCGCGCCGAGCAGGAGCAGCAGCCAGCCGAGCACGGCGTGCCCGATGCCCGCGCGCTGCTCGATGCCGGGGATGTGGACGATCCACATCCCCAGAAGGAAGCCGTTCAGGGTGAAGTAGACGAAGGTGGCCAGCCGTCCGGCCCGCAGGGATCTCTCCATGCTTCGAACATAACGAACAATCCTGATGTGCGAAAGATTGATTCCTGAGCGTGGGCAGTGTTCACTTCTGCCATGGTGAGTACAGACCGGCTCCGGCGGATCACCGAGGCCGTGCGGGAGGCGGGCAGTGTCGGCGTCGCGGAACTGGCCGCGCTGACGGGTGCCTCCGAGATGACCATCCGCCGCGACCTGGAGGTCCTGGCCGACCAGGGCGTGCTGGAGCGCTACCGCGGAGGGGCGCGCAGCCTGCTGCTGCGCGGCGAGGAGCCGCCCTTCGCGCTGCGCACCCAGGAGGGACTGGAGATCAAGCGACGGATCGCCGCGGAGGTCGCCGGGCTGCTGACGGACGGCGAGTCCGTGGTCCTGGACAGCGGGACCACCTGCCTGGAGGTCGCCCGCGCGCTCCAGCACCGGCGGCTGACGGTGGTGCCGCTCTCCCTGCACGCGGTGAACGCGCTGGCCGGGGCGCCCGATCTGACCCTGCTGGTGCCCGGTGGCCGGCCCCGGGCCGGGGAACTGGCGCTGACCGGGCCGCTGACCGAGGCGTCGCTGTCGGCCCTGCGTTTCGACACGGCCGTGATCGGCTGCTGCGGACTCGGCGCGAAGGAGGGGCTGACCGCGTACGACCTGGACGACGCGGCGGTGAAGCGCGCGGCCATCGCCTCGGCCCGCCGGGTCGTCGCGGTGGCCGAGGGTACGAAGTTCCATCGCACGGCCCTGGCGTTCGTCGCGCCCGCCACCGCGTTGCACACCGTGGTGACGGACTCGGAGGCCCCGGAGGACGAAACGGCGGCGCTGACCGCGGCCGGGGTGACCGTTCACCGGGTGTGAACGGGCGCCTCGCGGCGGGTGCCTCACCGCCCGGTGCGACCGCGGCGGCCGGCCCGTTTCCGCGCGGTCCGGAGTAATGATGGAGCGGTAGGACAACGTCCCGCTCTGCCGGTTCTCCGGACGGCCGCCCGGTACCGCCCGGACCCCGGTGCGGAAGAGAGCTCCCCATGAAGAACATCGCCGAACAACTGCGTGCCGCTCCCGAGCCCGGCGCCCACGCTCCGGTGCCGCATCGGGTGACCGCCGCCGACTGCGGGCTGCTGCTCCTGCGGGTCACCGTCGGCCTGCTGCTGGCGGGGCACGGCTGCCAGAAACTCTTCGGGATCTTCGGCGGCGGCGGCCTCACCGCGACAAGCAAGGGGTTCGAGGCGCTGGGCTACCACCCCGGGAAGCTCTTCGCCGTCCTCGGCGGGGCCTCGGAGTTCCTCGGCGGCCTGGGCCTCGCGCTCGGGCTGTTCACGCCTCTCGCGGCGGCCGCCCTGATCGGCGTGATGATCAACGCCATGGTGACGGTCAATGCGGCGCACGGCCTGTGGGAAATGAACGGCGGCCTGGAGTACACGATGACCATCGCGGCCGTCGCCCTCGCCGTCGCCGCCGTCGGCCCCGGCAGGCTCTCGCTCGACCGACCGTTCCGCTGGGGGAAGGGCGGCTGGAAGGAGGCCGGTGTCGCGCTGGGGCTGGCCGGCATCGGATCCGCGATCGTGCTCAGCCTTTAGAGCCTTCCGCGCTCCCCGGGACGGCCCGGCGCACGGCCCGTGGCCCGGGGAAAGCCCTTCCGTGACCGGGAGGTGACGACGACCACGGTCCGCCGCGGGCCCGCATCCGGTTGGATGGGGTCATGAGCGACGTCATGGCTGGTATGCCGGATTGGGAGAAGCGCTTCCGGGCGCCGCGCGTCGGACTGCCGGAGTGGGCCGAGGACGCACCGCACCGCAGCCTCTTCGTGTCGAATGCGACCGGCACGTACGAGTTGTACGCGTGGGACCGCACGACCGGCGCGCAGCGGCAGGTCACCGACCGGCCGAACGGGACGTCGGACGGGACCCTGACGCCGGACGGCGCCTGGGTGTGGTGGTTCGCCGACAAGGACGGCGACGAGTTCGGGGTGTGGATGCGCCAGCCCTTCGGTGGCGGCGCGGACGAGACCGCCGTGCCGGGGCTGGAGCCCTCGTACCCGGCGGGGCTGGCCCTGGGCCGGGACGGCCTGGCGGTGGTGGGCCGCTCCACCGACGAGGAGGGCACGACGATCCACGTGGCGCGCCCCGGCGCGGAGCCGGTGGAGATCTACCGCCACGAGGAGTCGGGCGGGGTCGGCGCGCTGTCGGAGGACGGCACCCTCGTGGTGATCGAGCACACCGAGCACGGGGACGCGATGCACTCCGCGCTGCGCGTCGTGCGCACCGACGGGACCGCCGTCGCGGAGCTGGACGACAGCGAGGGCGGCACCCGCGAACTCGGCCTGGAGTGCCTGGGTTTCGCGCCCGTCCTGGGCGACACCCGGCTGCTGGTGGCGCATCAGCGGCGCGGCCGCTGGGAGCCGATGCTCTGGGACGTGGCGGCCGGCACGCAGACCCCGCTGGCGATCGACCTGCCGGGCGACGTGGCCGCCGAGTGGTACCCGGACGGTTCCGCGCTGCTGGTGGTGCACTCGTACCAGGCCCGCAGCGAGATCTTCCGCTACGGCCTGGAGAGCGGGGAGCTGACCCGGCTGGAGACCCCGGCGGGCTCGGTGAGCGGGGCGACGGCGCGCCCGGACGGCACGGTGGAGTTCCTGTGGTCGTCCGCGCAGTCGCCCTCCGAGGTGCGGTCGACGACCGGCGCGGTGGTGCTGGAGGCACCCGGCTTCCGGGCCCCGGGGTCGGTGCCGGTGGAGGACGTGTGGGTCGAGGGCCCCGGCGGGCGGGTGCACGCGCTCGTGCAGCGTCCGGCGGCCGGGCAGGGCCCGTTCCCGACCCTCTTCGAGATCCACGGCGGCCCCGCCTGGCACGACTCCGACGCCTTCGCGGCCGGTCCCGCGGCCTGGCTGGACCACGGCTACGCGGTCGTGCGGATCAACTACCGCGGCTCGACCGGCTACGGCCGGGAGTGGACGGACGCGCTCAAGCACCGCGTCGGGCTGATCGAGCTGGAGGACATCGCCGCGGTGCGGCAGTGGGCCGTTGAGTCCGGCTTCGCGGACCCGGCGCGCCTCGTGCTCTCCGGCGGCTCCTGGGGCGGCTTCCTCACCCTGCTGGGGATGGGCACGCAGCCCGGGCTGTGGACGGCGGGCCTGGCGGCCGTGCCGGTCGCCGACTACGTGGCCGCGTACGAGGACGAGATGGAGGCCCTCAAGGCCCTGGACCGCACGCTGTTCGGCGGCTCCCCCGAGGAGGTGCCGGAGCGCTACGAGGCGTCCTCGCCGATCACTTACGTCGGCCAGGTCAAGGCGCCGGTCTACATCTCGGCCGGCCTGAACGACCCGCGCTGCCCGATCCGGCAGATCGACACCTACGTCGAGCGGCTGGAGGGCCTGGGCAAGGTGCACGAGGTCTACCGCTACGACGCCGGGCACGGCTCGCTCGTGGTGGACGAGCGGATCAAGCAGCTACGGCTGGAGCTGGACTTCGTCCGCCGGCACCTGGGCGGCTGACTCCTCGGCGGGCGCCCCGGCCGACTGGGGCGGCTGCTCCACGAGGCCGAGCGCGGCGTCCCGCCGTGTCTCGGCCTCGCGGCGCAGCAGGCGTACGTACATGAAGAGCACGAAGCCCGCGAAGACGAACCACTCGCCGGTGTAGCCCAGGTTCTGGAAGGCCTTGAGGTCCAGGCCGGTACCGGCGGGCGCGGCGGGCGGCACGGCGGTCAGGGGCGCCGTGACAGCCTCGGTCTGCGTGATCCACGCGCCGTACACGGGGTACGGGACCAGGTTGACCAGCGACGCGGCGCTGATCATCCCGAGCTGGCCGACCGGCAGGCCGCCGCGGGTGACGACACCGTCGGTGCTGTCGGTCTCCGGGGCCTGGAGGGCGCCCGCGACGGTGACCTCGCCGGACGGGGCGGCCGGGACGGCGGCGGGCGACGCCTTCGAGGCGTCCCCGGGCAGCCAGCCGCGGACGACGGGCAGCGCCTGGCCGCCGGTCACCCGCAGCGGGGTCAGCACGTAGTAGCCGGTGCGGCCGTCGAGTTCACGGCCGGGCACGAGGAACTGGTGGGCGCCGTCGTAGCGGCCGGTGGCGGTGACGGTCCGGCCGGAGGTCTCGGCGGTGACCATCGAGCGGGCCGTGGGCAGCAGTTCCGCGAGCGGCACGGCCGCTGTCCTGGCGTCCCGCGACGGCGCGTCCTGCGCGGCGCGGTGCGTCTGCACGCGGTCCTCGAAGCGGCTCAGCTGCCAGCTGCCCATGAAGGTGCAGAACACCACGGCGCACACCACGAAGAGGAGCCCGCCCAGCCAGCGCGGGGTCAGCAGGAACCGGTACACCCCACCAAGGTACGGGGCGCGGGCGGGCGGCTCGGACCCGCCCCCGCTCCCGCGCCGTGCCGCGCCGTCCCGGGCCGGTTCAGGACAGGGACATCGGCGCGGTGTGGTACACGGTGCCCGCGCAGGCGCCCGCGAGGGTCGCGGTCACCGTGGGCGAACCGGCGCCGGGTGTGTGGCTGAGCTGCACGCTCGCGGCGGGGGCGCCGTCGGCGGGCACGGAGTCCAGGGTGGTGCTCGTCTCGTCGGACGCGTCGGTGCCCGACGTGGGAGCCCCGGTGCCCGTGGGCGTGGGTGGCGGTGAGGACGGCGGGGCGGCGCAGCCGCTGCTGTCCCCGCCGGCGGCCGGGACCCAGGCGAACTGGATCTCGTAGCTCGCGCCGGCCTGCAGAACGAGCGGATCCGCCCCGGCGTCGGGCAGGCCGCTGCCGTCGCCCGACACATGGTCGAGCACGCTGATCCGCGACGGGTCGGCGGAGCCCGTGGCGGTGGCGGTGACCACGCCGCCGCTGTCGACGGTGCAGGAGGTCGAGGAGACATTGGCCACCCGGAAGTAGCCGCTGATCCGGCCGGCGGTGTCGGCCGCCCCGGCCCAGCCCGAGGGGTTGCCGAGGTCCGAGGCGGTGCACGACGGCGACGAGACGGCCATGTCCTCCGCGGACGACGAGGTCGTCGACGTCGGGTGCCCGCCGGGGGTTTCCGGGGCGTGGTGCTTGCCGCCGCCCCCCGCCGTGGGGTCGGCCACCACGCCGGTGGCGGGACCGGACGGCTTGCCGCCCTTCGTGCCGCCGGTGGCGGGGTCGTCCGCGCTGGCCCCGGGCGAGGGGGTGCCGGCGGCGGCCACGGGGTTCGGGTCGTCCCAGCCGGCCGTGTTCGTGGCGTGCAGCACGGCGGGCACGGCCGCCACCGCGAGCAGGCCCGCGGCCGCTGTGCCGACGAGGAGTTGGCGCCGGTGCGCGCGCCGCGCCGGGACCGCCCTGCGCAGGTGCGCGAGCGTCTCGGGGCCGGGCTGGATGTCCTGCACGGCGTCGCGCAGCAGCCTGCGGAGCGCGAGTTCGTCCGGACTCAGGTCCGGTGCGGCCTCCGCGCGCGGGAACTCGCCCGCCTCGGGGGTCACGTCGGGCACCGCGGGAAGATCGCGCGGGGTGCCGGTCGCCGGCTTCCCCGGGCCCGCGGTTTTCTCCGGGCGCACAGCGTTCTCGCGGTTGTCGCGGTTCTCGCGGTTCTCGCGGTTCTCGGGGTTGTCGCGGTTCTCGCCGTTCTTCACGTTCTCGGGATGCTTCGGGTCCATGCCCTCTGGGGTGGTCGGTTCGGTCATGCCGTGGCCTCCATCGCGACGCGGAGCGCCGCGATGCCGCGCGAGCCGTACGCCTTCACAGACCCTATGGAAATACCGAGGGTCTCGGCCACCTGGGCTTCGGTCATGTCGGCGAAATAGCGCAGGACGAGAACCTCGCGCTGACGGCGCTGGAGCGTGCGCAGGGCCGCCTTCAGCTCGTCGCGCTCCAGGATCGCGTACGCGCCCTCCTCGGCGCTCGCCATGTCGGGCATGGGCTTGGAGAGCAGCCGCAGGCCCAGGATGCGGCGGCGCAGCGCGGAGCGCGAGAGGTTGACGACGGTCTGGCGGAGGTAGGCGAGGGTCTTCTCCGGCTCACGGACCCGCTTGCGGGCGGAGTGGACGCGGATGAAGGCCTCCTGGACGACGTCCTCGCACGAGGCGGTGTCGTCCAGCAGGAGCGCGGCGAGACCCAGCAGTGAGCGGTAGTGCGCCCGGTAGGTCTCGGTGAGGTGGTCGACGGTGGTGCCGGCCGACGTCGCGTCGTCGGCGTCGCTGCGGTCACGGCCCGGGGGAGACTGCACGACAGGCCAGGGCGCGATCACCGGCATGCCGCCGACCACGCCGGACGGCCGCCGCGCGTATGGTCGCGCCGGAGCCGCGACGCGCCCGAGGAGCGCTGTTTCGATGCCGATTGCCTCTGCCACGACTGTTGGACACACGTGCCCCCGTCAGGGTTGTGCAGTCGGGGCACCCTTTTTGATGGCGCCGCGCATATCCCCATGCGTACCAACTATTCCTCAATGCCCCTTTTAACCCGGCGCCGTTGCGCCGTGTCCGGCGTGCAGCACATTAGGCCCGTGCGCTGACACAAGGACGCGCCCCGCGCACCGCCCGGTTGCGGAACACAGAGAGCTCAAATTGTCTGGTGCTTACAGGCTTCCTTCAAGGGATCCCGACCACTTTTTGATCACATGATCGATACTCGTCGGTATGCCGGAACCGCGGGCCGGGGCGATTACATCCGGTAACACACAACCGCCGGCCGGCCCGTGAACGGGCCGGCCGGCGGTCGTGGAACACAGCAGGTGGTACGGGTGAACGGACGGTGCGGGGCCGGGAAGCGGCCCCGGGCGCCTCAGCGGCCGGTGCCGCCGTAGACGACAGCCTCGTCGCTCTCGGTGTCCAGGCCGAACGCGGTGTGCACCGCGCGCACGGCCTCGTTGACGTCGTCGGCGCGCGTGACCACCGAGATGCGGATCTCGGACGTCGAGATCAGCTCGATGTTCACACCCGCGTTGGACAGCGCCTCGAAGAACTGCGCCGTGACACCGGGGTTGGTCTTCATGCCCGCGCCGACGAGCGAGATCTTGGCGATCTGGTCGTCGTAGCGCAGCGCCTCGAAGCCGATGCCGGCCTGTGTGCGCTTCAGCGCCTCGATCGCCCGCGGGCCGTCGCTCTTGGGCAGGGTGAAGGAGATGTCGGTCAGGCCGGTGGAGGCCGCCGACACGTTCTGCACCACCATGTCGATGTTGATCTCGGCGTCCGCGATCGAACGGAAGATCACCGCAGCCTCGCCCGGCTTGTCGGGCACACCGACGACCGTCACCTTGGCCTCGGAAGTGTCGTGCGCGACACCGGAGATGATCGCGTGCTCCATGCCCTTGGCGTCCTCTCGCGGCTCGTTGCTGACCCAGGTGCCCTGGAGGCCGGAGAACGACGACCGGACATGGATCGGGATGTTGTATCGGCGGGCGTACTCCACACAGCGGTGGAGCAGCACCTTGGAGCCGGAACTGGCGAGTTCCAGCATGTCCTCGGAGGAGATCCAGTCGATCTTCCGGGCCTTCTTCACCACGCGCGGGTCGGCGGTGAACACCCCGTCCACATCGGTGTAGATCTCGCAGACCTCGGCGTGGAGGGCGGCCGCCAGCGCGACGGCCGTGGTGTCGGAGCCGCCGCGGCCCAGCGTCGTGATGTCCTTGCTGTCCTGGGACACGCCCTGGAAGCCGGCGACGATGGCGATGTTGCCCTGGTCCAGGGCGGTACGGATGCGGCCCGGCGTGACGTCGATGATGCGGGCCTTGTTGTGGACGGAGTCGGTGATGACACCCGCCTGGCTGCCGGTGAAGGACTGCGCCTCGTGCCCGAGGTTTTTGATCGCCATCGCCAGCAGCGCCATGGAGATCCGCTCTCCGGCGGTCAGCAGCATGTCGAACTCGCGGCCGGCGGGCATCGGAGATACCCGTTCGGCGAGCTCGATCAACTCGTCCGTCGTGTCACCCATCGCCGAGACCACGACGACCACTTGGTGGCCGGTCTTCTTGGCATCGACGATCCGCTTGGCGACGCGCTTGATGCCGTCGGCATCCGCAACGGAGGAGCCGCCGTACTTCTGCACGACAAGGCCCACGTGCGCTCCTCAAATCTGGTACTGCGTTCGGCTCAGTTTATCGAGCAGGCCCGGATCGACCCCATACCACCACATGCTGAGACGCCCGGCTCACTCAGCGGACCACCTGCCCACGCTCCCGCCGCGGTAATCGCGCCGTACGCCGTGCTCCATGTCACTGCGCCCGGCGTACGCCCTCGTGAACGGAGGCCGACGCCGGGCGGTCCCGCCGGCGGAACGTCACTTCGCCGGGCGCAGTCCCAGCGGTTTGGCGATCTCGGCGGCCATCACACGGCCCGCCTCGTCCGCGAGCCGGTCGTCGTCCGCGCCGGCGTCCGTGTCCAGGCCGTCCAGCGCGTCCAGCGGGCTGTCCAGCCGGACGTGCGCCACCAGCGACTGCAGGGCGCGCAGCGACGCCGAGGCCGTCGGACCCCAGTTGGACAGGTACGAGAACTGCCACCACCACAGCGCCTCGGTGATCCGGCCGGACCGGAAGTGCGCCAGGCCGTGGGTGAGGTCGGTCACCACGTCCGCGAGGTCGTCGGAGATCCGGCAGGCGACCGGCGTGCTGCGCGGCACGTACGGGTCGAAGACCTCGGAGTAGACGTCGATCGGCTCCAGCAGCACCGCGAGCCGCTCGCGCAGCTCGTCGGTGTCCGGCTCCGGCCCGAGGTCCGGCTCGTACCGCTCCTCCGGGACGATGTCCTCGTGCGCGCCCAGCCGGCCGCCGGCCAGCAGCAACTGCGAGACCTCCAGCAGGAGATAGGGCACCGCGCTGTCCGGGTCGTCGCCCTTGGCGACCTCCCGCACCGAGAGGATGAAGCTCTCGATCTGGTCCACGATCGAGGACGCGAAGTCGTCGGGGTCGAGGGCGTTGTCAGACATCAAGGAGCCGCCTTCCTTCAAAGGCTCGGCCGAGCGTGACCTCGTCGGCGTATTCCAAGTCGCCCCCGACCGGCAGGCCGCTGGCGAGACGGGTGACCTTCAGTCCCATCGGTTTGACCATGCGCGCGAGATACGTGGCCGTGGCCTCGCCCTCGAGGTTGGGGTCGGTGGCGAGGATCAGCTCCGTGACGGTGCCGTCCGCGAGGCGCGCCAGCAGCTCCCTGATCCGCAGGTCGTCGGGGCCGACGCCCTCGATCGGGCTGATCGCGCCGCCGAGCACGTGGTACCGGCCCCGGAACTCGCGGGTGCGCTCGATGGCGACCACGTCCTTGGGCTCCTCGACCACGCAGATGACCGTGGTGTCGCGGCGCGGGTCACGGCAGACCCGGCACTGGTCGGCCTCGGCGACATTGCCGCAGACCACGCAGAACCGCACCTTCGCCTTGACCTCGCTCAGGGCGTGCGCGAGCCGGCGGACGTCGGCGGGATCGGCCTGGAGGATGTGGAAGGCGATCCGCTGCGCGCTCTTCGGACCCACGCCGGGCAGTCTGCCCAGCTCGTCGATCAGGTCCTGAACCACGCCCTCGTACACGCTGTGCCCTCTTCGTCGCTCGGACGGTCCGGAAGACCCGGGGCCGTCAGAAAGGAAGGCCGGGGATGCCCCCGAGCCCCTGGGCGAGCGGGCCGAGCTTGCGCTGCTGCAGCTCCTGCGCGCTCGCGTTCGCGTTCTGCACGGCGGCGACGACCAGGTCGGCCAGCGTCTCCGTGTCCTCAGGATCGACCGCCTTCGGGTCGATGACCAGACCCCGGAGCTCGCCGGCACCGGTCACCGTCGCCTTCACCAGGCCACCGCCCGCGGTGCCCTCGACCTCGGTCTCGGCGAGCTCCTGCTGGGCTGCCGCGAGGTTCTCCTGCATCTGCTGGGCCTGCTTGAGCAGCTGCTGCATGTTCGGCTGACCACCACCGGGGATCACGGTCTCGCTCCTGCCTCACGACGACGGTTGTGCGGGTAGGGCGAGCCTACGTGCTCGGACGCCCGCTCGCGCTACCCGTAGCCAGGAACGACCGACACGCGTCGGCCGTTCCGGCCAAAAGGACCGGACAGGGCCGGACAGGGCCGGACAGGGCCGGTCGTTGAGCGGTAGCCCGGCGACCGGCAGAGCTCGCCGGTCAGTCGTTGGCGATCTCCTCGATCACGGTGGCGCCCAGTTCCCGCACGATCAGGTCGTGGCCGCTCAGCGCGGACTCGACCAGGTCCGGGTCGTCGTCCTCGGGCATGTCGTACTCGACCGGCGGCGGCTCCTCGGCAACCGGCGCGTGCGCGGCGGCGACCGCGCCACCGGACACCGCGGACGGCGCCCCCACCGCGGCGCGTGCGGCGGCGGCCCTGCCCGTGGCGGGCGGCGCGGCCTGCGGGGCCGGGGCGGCGGGAGCGGCCGACTGGGGCTGCTGATGGGGCTGTTGGGACTGAGCCTGCTGTGGTTGCTGCGGCGGCTGAGACGGCTGGGGTTGCGGTGGGGCGGCAGGACCGGGGCCCTGGGGGTGTCCCGGGCCGGGCCGGGAACCGCCGCCGAAGCCGCCCCCGGAACCGCCGCCCGGCCCGCCGGGGCTGACGATCGCCTCGATGCGCCACTGGACGCCCAGTGCGTCGGTGATCGCCTGCTGGAGGACGTCCTCGTGGCCGCGGTTGACGAAGCTGTCGCGGGCGCCCGGGTTGTCGAAGCCGATCTGCAGCGTGGAGCCGTCGAACCCGACGAGGCGGCCGTTCTGCTCCAGCAGCATCCAGGTGACCCGGCGCCGGTTCTTGACGGCCTCCAGGATGTCCGGCCACATCTGGCGGACCCGGGAGGGGTCGCCGACGGGCGCCCCGGACGCGGGGGCGACAGGGGCCGCGGCGGCCGCTTCGGCGGGAGCGGGGGACGGCGGGGCCGCCGCCGGGGAGGCCCCGCCCGGCCAGGCGCCGGGGCGCTGCCCGCTCCCGGGGGCGGCGGCGCTCGGCCAGGCACCGGGACGGGGAGCTGCGACCGGACCGGGGGCCGTTTCCGCGGGTGCGGGAGCGGGCGGCTGGGACGGCTGAGGCTGCGGCGGCGGGGCGGGCTCGTCGGCGGGACGCGCCGGGGCGTTCATCGCCGCGCGGGCCGCCGCACGGCCACCGCCCGGGGGCATCGGCTCGCCGAACTCCACGACCGGGGCCGCGGGGCCGCCTGCGGGACCGCCCGCGGGCGCCGCGAAACCGCCCGCGGAGGCGCGCCGCTCCAGCCGGTCCAGCCGGGCCTGCAGGGACCGTTCGTCGTCGTACGCCGCGGGCAGCAGCACCCGCGCACAGATCAGTTCCAGCTGGAGTCGCGGAGAGGTGGCCCCGCGCATCTCGGTGAGCCCGGTGTTGACCAGGTCGGCGGCGCGGCTCAGTTCGGCCGCGCCGAAGACGCCGGCCTGCGCGCGCATCCGCTCCAGGACGTCGGCGGGGGCGTCGATCAGGCCCTTCTCCACCGCGTCCGGCACCGCCGCCAGGATCACCAGGTCCCGCAGCCGCTCCAGCAGGTCGGCCACGAAGCGGCGCGGGTCGTGCCCGCCCTCGATCACCCGGTCCACGATCTCGAACGCCGACGCGCCGTCCCCGGCGGCGAAGGCGTCCACGACGTCGTCCAGGAGCGCGGCGTCGGTGTACCCCAGCAGCGAGGTCGCCATGGCGTACGTCACGCCGGCCTCGCCCGCACCGGCGAGCAACTGGTCCATCACCGACATCGAGTCACGCACCGAGCCGGCCCCGGCCCGGACCACCAGCGGATACACCCCGGCCTCGACCGGGATCGCCTCGCGCTCGCAGACCTCCGCCAGATAGTCGCGGAGCGTCCCCGGCGGCACCAGCCGGAACGGGTAGTGGTGGGTGCGCGAGCGGATCGTGCCGATGACCTTCTCGGGCTCCGTCGTCGCGAAGATGAACTTCAGATGCTCCGGCGGCTCCTCGACCACCTTCAGCAGGGCGTTGAAGCCCGCCGAGGTGACCATGTGCGCCTCGTCGATGATGTAGATCTTGTAGCGGCTGCTCGCCGGCCCGAAGAAGGCCTTCTCCCGCAGGTCTCGGGCGTCGTCCACACCACCGTGCGACGCCGCGTCGATCTCGATCACGTCGATCGACCCCGGGCCGTTGCGGGCCAGGTCGCGACACGACTGGCACTCCCCGCACGGCGTCGGCGTCGGGCCCTTCTCGCAGTTCAGGCAGCGCGCCAGGATGCGCGCGCTGGTTGTCTTGCCGCAGCCGCGCGGCCCGCTGAAGAGGTACGCGTGATTGACCCGGTTGTTCCGCAGCGCCTGCTGCAGCGGGTCGGTGACGTGCTCCTGCCCGATGACCTCGGCGAAGGTCTCGGGGCGATAGCGGCGGTACAGAGCAAGGGACACGCCTACGACGATATCGGCCCCCACCGACACCCGGGCCCCGCCCGTGTGACGGACCCCACACGGGCCGCCCTCCCGGGCCAAAGGAAAGACCCCTCACGCACCCGCCAGAGCCCACCTACCCTTGCTGCCTTCCGGCCCTGGGGGGGTTCAGCGAGATAGCGCCACGTGAGGGGCTGCGCCCAGCCTACCCGATCCGATCACCCCGGATGCACGCCGACGCTCCGCGGCAACGAGTTCGCGAGCACTCCCTCCGGTCTAGTAATGTTTGCCGCGGAGGATTCGCCTAGAGGCCTAGGGCGCACGCTTGGAAAGCGTGTTGGGGGCAACCCCTCACGAGTTCGAATCTCGTATCCTCCGCCAGTGCCTCACCGGGCACGATGTCGAAGGGCCCCACCGGTCGCGGTGGGGCCCTTCGACGTTCCCGGGACCCGGGCGTCGGTGACGTGCCGCACGGCGCGTCGCGCGGCCGCACCGGATTGCGCTGTGGCGCGACGCCGTCGCCTGTGATGTCTCTCACCTGAAAATCTCCGTGGATGGAAGCAACTGTCCCCGCTTGCGTGCTATGCGCGGGCGGTACGTTCCGTTCCGCCCGCGGGCGCTCCGGCAAGGGCTGTCGGCCCGTCGCGGGGGCCCATAGCATCAACGAGCCGCTCCGCCCCACGCGTAGCAGCGGCGCTTCATTCCCGTCGAAATGCGCCGTGCGCACGCCGAATTGAGGCCCCATGAACCTTCGTCATGCCCTGACATCGGTGGCAGTGACCGCCGCGATGGCCCCGGCCGTGGTGTTCACCGGGTCGGCCGCGGTGGCCGCACCGGGCACTCCGAGTCCCGGTGAAACCACGGCCACGGCCACACCCGGCGCAACGGTCACCCCGACCACCGAGGCCGCGACCACGACCGCGTCCGGCACGTCCACGATCGAGGCATCGAGCTGCACCGGCAGGCATTCGGACATCATCGACAAAGAACTGGTGGCCGCTCTGCACGGGATCCCGGACGGGATCGCCGCCGGCAGCGGCTGGCACGAGTTCACGCTGGACGTCGACAACCATTCCGGCAACAGCTACCCGAGGGTGCAGTTCCTGGTGATCGCCGCTCAGCTGCTCGACATGACCTGGGGCGTCAGGGAAACCACCGGTGCCGCCCTGCAGTTCCAGGACCCGAGCAGCGGCAGATGGACCACGATCCCGCTGCCGACGAATCGCTCCGCCGACGACCCGGAAGTGGGCTTCGTGGGCTACAGGGCGATCAAGCCCCACCAGTCCTTCTCGATCAAGCTGCGGGTGAGCATCGCGTCCTTCGTGGACCCCTCGATTTACACCTATTACGTGGTGGCCTACGGCGCCTACCTCAACAGCGCGGGCGCGTGCACGACCCTGGGGGGTTCTCCTCAAGAAAAGGACATCTCCATTCTGGAGTACCGGCCCGTGCCCTCCAAGAGCGCGTCTGCCCCCGTGCCCTCCAAGAGCGCCTCTGCCGGATCGGGTGACCTCGCCGAGACCGGCTCGTCCTCGGCCCTGCCGCTGATCGCCGCCATCGGTGCCGCCGCCGTGGCCGTCGGGGCCGGTGGGATCGTCGTCGTCCGCCGCCGCAAGGCCGGCGGCCACACCGCCTGACATGTGTATGGACGGTGTCGCCCGCCCGTGTCGGCCGGGTGATCACACCATCGGTTAAGGTTCCTCTCCGGTCCGCGCACCCTGCGGCCGAACAAGACTTGGGGGGTCTCATGCGGATACGATTCCGCGCTGCCCTGGCGACGGCTGTCGCCGCGCTCGGGCTCGTGGCCGGTTCTGTGGCGCCGGCTCAAGCCGCCACCGGTTACGACCGCTGCCCGAAGGGCAGGTTCTGCATCTTCGACGGTCGCGACGGCACCGGCGCGATGGCGTCCTACTCCACGGTGCAGACCCGGCTGGGTTCCTGGGACAACCGGGCGTCGTCGGTCTACAACCGGACCAGCTACAAGAACGTCTGCCTGTTCACCCAGCCGTACTACAAGTACGAGGACTCGGTGCACGACATCCGGCTCGAGATGGACGGCACCGACTTCCGGATGGACCTCGCGCACATCCGCGACGCGAACAGCCACATGGACAACAACCTCAGCTCGTTCCGCTGGGCCGCCACCTCGCGGGAGTGCGAGACGGGTACCGAGTACCTGCCGTGGGAGAACCCGACCTGGTCGTCCCGGGTCAACCATCTCCCGTTCGGTGACCTGGACGGGGACGGCAACGCCGATCTGCTGCAGCGTACGCACACCGGCAGGCTGTGGTTCCTGCCCGGCAACGGGTCCGGCAGGGCGATCAGTTCCGGCTGGAACTCGATGACGGCCCTCACGCGCCACGGCGACCTCACCGGGGACGGCCGCGAGGACCTGCTCGCGCGGAACAAGCAGGGCGTCCTGACGCTCTACGCGGGCAACGGCAAGGGTGCCTTCCCCTGGCACAAGGCCATCGGCTCCGGCTGGAACTCGATGACCGCCATCCAGGCGGCCGGCGACCTCAGCGGGGACGGCCGGATGGACCTGGTCGCCCGCAACAAGCAGGGCGTCCTGACGCTCTACTCCGGCGACGGCAAGGGTGCCTTCCCCTGGCACAAGGCCATCAGCTCCGGCTGGAACGGCATGCTGACCTTCGCCGCGCCCGGCGACCTCAGCGGGGACCGCCACGACGACCTGGTGGCCGGCGACTCCGCGGGCAAGCTCTGGCTCTACCCGGGCAACGGCCACGGCGGCTTCACCGCCCGCAAGCTGATCGGCAGTTCGGGCTGGCGTTCCTTCACCACCATCCTCGGTGTGGGGGACATGGCCACCCCCACGGGCCGCCCCGACATCATCGCCGCCCAGAGCGGCGAGGTCTACGGAAGTGTCCGGCTCTTCTCCGGACAGCCGGGCGGCAAGCTCCAGAACCTCGGCGACCTCGCCCGCCTGGACCACGGCGACCTGCTGCGCTGACGCCGCGGCCGGGACGATCGCCTGAGTCCGCCGCACAGTGAAGGGCCCCACCGCGATCGGTGGGGCCCTTCACTGTGTGCCGCTTCTTTCAGGACAGGCTTCGGTAGGTGTTCCAGCCGGAGGCGATCTGCGCACGGCTGTCGAAGGTGCCCTTGGCGTTGCCCGACCAGCGGTAGAGGTGACCGGACGCGTCACGCCCCACCAGGTCCGGGCGACCGTCACCGGTCAGGTCACCCTCCACCAGCAGCGTGTTGTACGCGCTCACACCCTTGGCGATGTGGACACGGGCATTGAAATTACCCTTCCCATTGCCCAGCCACCGCCACAGATCACCCTTGGTGTCCCGCCCGATCAGGTCACCCAGACCGTCACCGTTCAGATCACCGGCACCAATGATCCGGTTGTACGCCGTCACACCGTGCGCCACCGCGACCCGGCCACTGAACCCACCCTTGCCGTCCGCCGCGTACAGCCACAACGTGCCCGCCGTGTCCCGCGTCAGAAGATCAGGACGCCCGTCACCGTCCAGATCACCCGGCGACGTGATCACGTTGTAACCACCGAAACCGGTACCGACAGTCGCATGCGTACCGGTCGTGCTGAACGGCTTGCCGGACACACCGTTGTAACGCACCAAGGATCCACTCGACGTGCGAACGACCAGGTCGTTGACCCTGTCACCGGTCATGTCCCCCATGGCCGTCAGGTAATACGTCGACGGCCAACCGCCCGCCGACACCTTGCGCGCCGAGTCGATGCCGCCCTTGCCATTGCCCGGGTGGATCGCGTAATTGCCCTTGGTGTCCAGCGTGAGGATGTCCCCGATGCCGTCACCGGTGTAGTCGTGGCGGTCCACGGAGTGGACCACGAACGAACCGGTGATGGTCAGTTGCTGGTCCGCCGCGTTGGCGGGGGTGGTGCGGAAGATGTAGCCGTACTTGCCGGAGGAGACCGGTGTCCTCCCGTCGATCCCCTTGCCGTCCCAGGTGATGGTGGCCCTGCCGTTGGCGTACGTCAGCGGGACGAGGGCGACCGCACCCCGGCCGTTGACGATGTACGCCCCGCCGCGGACGGGTTTGGACATGTTCCAGGAGGCGGTCCAGGTGCCTCCGTGGCGCAGCTCGGCCACGGAGGGGACGTGGGGGAAGAACGCCGTCGGCGGCGAGAGGGTCACCTGCGGCCACTTCACCGTCATGTCGCCGTTCGCGGTGCGGTAGGCGACGGGGCCGCCGAAGCGGTCCACTCCCCACATCCGTCCGCGCTGGTCCTCCTCGGCGTACCACGGCACCGCCAGCGGGCCGAGTTCGCCGGTGCCGACGCGGTCGGCGGGGACCGCGCCGGGGAAGTACGTGATCATCAGCTTCCCGGCCGCGTTGTCCTGGCTGACCAGGTAGCCGTCGGCGAGCTGCGCGTACCCCGACGGGACATGGATCAGCTTCTTCGTGGTCCGGTCCCACACACCCGCGTCGCCGTCCGGACCGCAGGACCAGTAGATCCACCGGCCCACCACCTGCAGATCGGTGGGCACGCACGTCGCGCCGTCGTTCTCGGTGCGGATCTGCGTCACCTTCGGCAGGCTGGAAACCGTGACGGTGCCCAGGGTGCTGCCCGGCCGCCACAAGGTGTCGCCCCACAAGGCCGCGGACTTCCAGTCGCCCTGGGTCTGCCCGCTGACGCCGTTCCCCGTCACGGCCAGGGACGTCGCACTGCGCCGCTCCACACGGTAGGGGCCCGACGCCGCGACGACGGGTGAGTCCTCGAAGCCCATGCGGGCGAAGTCGGCTTCGCCGTTGCCGACGAAGTGGAGGCACTCGCCGTAGCAGGGCACGTCCCTGGGGCCGGATCCCGGATCCCCGGTGCCGTCGCCGGGGTCCTCGTACGAGAGGTCGCCCAGGTTCTTCAGGGGGCCGGCGGTCGGACGGCCGTTCGCGCCGAGGCTGAGGTCGGAGCCGTACAGGTCGGTGCCCGAGCCGGCGGACGCCGTGGCCTCGTGCTCCGTGCCGAGCAGCAGCCGCCCCTGGTCGACGGCGACACCGCCGGTCTCCCACACCGAGACATCGGGCACTTCCGCGACCGCTGCCGCGGTGGGCGTGCCGTCGGCACCGACGGTGATGTGCTGGACCGCCCAGTGCGCCGCGTCGCTGCCGCCCGCCACGTACAGGCTGCCGTCCGCCGCGTCCACCAGGCCCTGAAAGTCGGTCCCGGCGAGCAGCGTCACTGCGGGACCGCCGGCCAGCGGGACCGCGCGGAGTCGGTGGGAGCCCCCGGACTCCGGGTACACCACCCAGTCCCCGATCACCCGGGCCTTGCGCATGTCCGTCAGCCCGTCCAGGGAGGCGACCTTGGTTCCGGGCTGGTCCGGCCGGTCCCGGTCCACGACGTAGAGCTGCGTGACCGGGATCTTGATCGCCACGAACGAGACCTTGTCACCGGCGAGGTGGGGGAGGTCCAGCGTGCGGAAGTCGCCCGGCGGCACGTACGACAGGTGCGCGGTCGCGAAGTCCAGCAGCACGGTGTGCCAGGCGGTGCCGTCGGCCGACGTGTACTCGAACGCGGCCCCCTGGGCGTCGGAGGTGGGGAAGTTGATGTACCCGGTGATGTCGGGCAGGACGCCCGAGACCTCGCGGTCCACCGGTGCCCCACCGCCGGCGGGTATCTCCCACAGGTGCAGGGTCCCCTTGCCGTCCACGATGCGGCGGGTCAGCAGGCGGTTCTGCGCGAAGATCTTCGTGACCGTGTCGGTCGCGGGCACCTGGAACGTCGTGAGCGCGCCGGTGGCGTAGTGCCGGATCCGGTACGTGCTCGTGGACCCGACGCGCTCCAGCCCGAACCCGCCGTTGACGGCAAGGGGTTCGACGGGAGCCGGGAGGGTCCTGCCGTCCGGGCCGACCCACGCCACCGGCGCCCGCGGCGCCTCGGAGAACAGACCCGCCGGCGGGGCCCCGGTCAGGTAACCGGAGGCGTCCGCGGTGACCAGGTTCATCCACCGCGGGCCCTGCTCGCGCTGCCCCCGCAGCGTCAGTGACGGCAGGTCGTCCCCCGCCGCGGGTGCGGCCGCCGCCGGAGCGGGCGTCCAGGGCGACGCCCCCACCCCGACCGCCAGCGCCACCACGACGGCCGCCAGGCCGGACCGCGGCATTCGCCGTTCTCGTTTCGCACGCATCGTGAGTCCCCCTCAGGTCTGGTCGGTCCTTCGGATGCCCCCGCCGGACGGGTCGTCGGCATGGAAGGCTCCGGACACTCCTACGGCTCTTCAGACTCTCCGGGAGCGGCGGACGTTGTACCGCCGCGGGCGGCGATTCCTGTCATGGCCGGCCTCCGGGCCGGGGACCGGAGCCCCCCGGCACCTTGTGACGGACCGGCGGGGCGTCCTGAGGTGCTCGTGTGCGCCGGGAGGCAGGGGCACGGTCGCGGAGCCGCGCCGCGCACGGTCGGCCCGCGTCCGGAAAATCGATTCGCCTCCGCGTTCCCTTCTGGGGCTACGATGCTCCGGCCGTCGGGCGAAACACGGGTGGGACCCGATGGGTCGGAGACCCGGCGGCAGTCTGGTTCACGAATCCATGGGGGGTTCCCACGTGAAGTCCCGCGCGCGCCGCAACCTTGCGGCGCTCACCTCGGCCGCCTCGCTCGCGGCCGGCGCCGTCGCCGTCACCGCGCCGTCGGCACAAGCCTTGCCGATCGCCGCCAAGGGCGGCGTGATCGCGCTGTACGACGGCAGGTCCGGGGTCGTGACGGTCAACCCGGACGGCACCGGGCGGCGTTCGGTGCCCGGTGTCACGAACACCGGCGTCGCGCCCGACTGGGCACCCGACGGCAGCCGGCTGGTCAGCGAGGCCACCGACGGCAACGTGGTCAGCAGCCGGATCACCGGCTCCGTCTCGCCGGTCTTCGCCGGTGTCTCGGACGGCCTCGGCTCCGTCTTCGCAGGGCTCGGCGAGTCCGTCGTCACCACCAGGGCCGACGGGCTCTTCATCGGCCCGTCGGACGGCTCCTACGATCCCGAGCACCTGCTGACCGGCTCCCAGAAGGGGGCGACGGACTGCGACGGCCACCCGTCGACCAGCGTGTACGGTCTGATCGCCTTCGCCCGGACGTCGCCGTGCGACAACCCGGCCGGCCCGGACGTCTGGACGTACGACCAGGGGACGCGCAAGGTCAGGAAGACCATCGCGTCGGCCTCGTACCCGGCGTTCTCCGCCGACGGCAGCCGGCTGGCCTTCTCCCGCGTCGTGGACGGGTACCTGCAGCTGTTCGTCGCCGCGGCCGACGGCACCGGGGCCGAGCAGGTCACCACCGACCCCGCCGACCACCAGGGCGCGTCGTGGGACCCGGCGGGCGGGCGGATCGCGTTCGACTCGGTGGACCGGTCCACCGGCGTCACCACGGCGAGGATCCTCACCCTCTCCGACGGCAGCCTCGCCACCATCCCCGGCGGCGGCACGCACCCCGCGTGGCAGCCGCTCCGGAACAACAGCATCGACCGGGTCTACGCGGACGGAGCGGTCGGCGACGACGGCGCCGCCTCCCGCTGGACGTTCGACGCGATCGGCAAGCCGCACGTGCCCGGCCTGCTGGCGCAGCGGTCCGCGGTGCTGGTCAACAAGGACGTCTCCACGTACGCCGTCCCCGCGGTCTCGCTCGGCGCCAACAAGCAGGGCGCGGTCCTGATGACGTCGGGCGGCTCGCTCGACGCCAGTGCGGCCACCGAACTGAAGCGCTCCCTCTACAAGGGCGGCACCGTCTACCTGGAGGGCGGCACCAACCTGCTGTCCGACAAGGTGTCCAAGCAGGTGACCGCCCTCGGGTACAAGGTCGTCCGCCTCGCCGGGAACGACCTCGCCTCGGTCACCGCCCGGGTCGCCGGGCAGATCACCACAAAGCCGACCTGGGTGTTCGTCGCCGACGGCAACGAGTACCGGGACCCGATCGCCGCCTCCACGGCCGCCGGTTCGCTGGGCTACCACGGGCTCGGCGTGGTGCTGGTGACGAAGGGGACCACGGTCCCCGCCGCCACCTTGAACTACCTCAACGCCCTGGACCCGAACAAGACCAACATGGTGTCGGTCGGGACCAACGCCAGGAAGGCGCTGGAGAAGGCGACGCTGAAGAAGGTCTGGCACTTCTGGGACGTCAGCGGCTCCACCAACGAGGCCACGGCGGTCAACCTGGCGAACTTCTGGTGGGGTGCGCCGTACTCGGCCTCGGTCGAGAACCGGTGGAACTGGAAGACCGCCGTCGTCGGCGGCGCCGCGTCCGCGACGTACGGGCCCATGCTGTGGAGCGCCGTCAGCTCGCTCTCCCCGGAGACCGCGGCCTACCTGACCAAGGAGTCCGCGAGCATCCAGAACGTGCAGACCTACGGCGGCTACAAGGACTACTCCGTGGCCACCCGCACGAGCATCGGCAACGCCATCGCGGCGAGCAACTCGTGGATCACCACCGTGTGGGCGGCAGCCGGCCGCCCGCCGGTGTCCGCGGCGCAGAAGACCCTGCGGAGCGCGGCGGAGCCGGGCACCCCGGTCTCCAAGCCGGAGCTGCCCAAGGTCGTTCCCGGGCAGCACCTTCCGGCCGCGAACGCCCGCACCGGGTCCTGACCCCTCACGGGGCCGCCTTCCCGGTCCCCGTCCGGTGCCTCACCGGGCATGTCGTCGAAGGGCCCGCCGTCCGCGGCGGGCCCTTCCGCGTGCCCGGCCGCCGGGGCCGGCGAGGGCTTCGTCACGTTCTCTCGGACCCGCTGCAGAAGACCTCCACAGGATCTATACGATGAGCTCTCACTCCGACCCGTCAGGGTCAGCGGGCGTACTTCACTGTGGGGGACACATGCGCAAGCGAGCCACCGTCGCCATACTCTCCGGCGTCCTGGCCATCTCGACCCTGGCTGCTCCGGCGGCCCTCGCCGACCAGCACATCGGCGACACCAAGATCACCAAGGTGGTTGTCAACGGGGGCCAGCCGATCGTGCTGGGCACCGCCAACCCCAAGAAGGTCGTCATCAGTGTGACCGGGTCCGACCCGAAGGGGATCAACGACGGCATCGCCTTCCTCTGGCACGGGAACAGCGTGGACTCGGCCGACGGTTTCGCCGGTCCGACCGCGGAGCACGGCACCTGCAAGAAGCTCAGCTCCACCAGCTCGTCCTGCTCCGTCTCGATCACGATCGACCCGAAGTCCGACCTCTACGCGAACACGCTGGCCGGGTACTGGAAGGTCTTCGCGGGCGCCCAGGGCAAGGACAGCGACTTCATCACCAAGGACGCCTACACCAGCGTCAAGGTGCAGCGTGCCGCCGGCCTGACGGTCAACGCCTCGCCGGAGCCCGTGGCGAAGAACGGCACGATCACCGTGACCGGGCGCTTCACCCGTGCCGACTGGCAGACCCACGGCTACTCGCCCTTCGGCGGCCAGAGCGTGCGGCTCCAGTTCAAGAAGACCGGCACGAGCACCTGGACCACGGTCAAGTGGGTCAAGTCCACCAGCACCGGCTACCTGACCACCACCGCCAAGGCCACCGCCGACGGCAACTGGCGGTACAGCTTCGACGGTGTCAGCTCCACCCCGGCGGTCGCTTCGACGCCGGACTGGGTCGACGTCAAGTAACCCCCGGCCGCTCCCGCCGGGCCGCGGCCCGGCGTCGTGAGTGAGCACCCCGGAACGCCGAAGGGGCCCCACCGTGAGCGGTGGGGCCCCTTCGGCGTTCTCCGCCCCGGCGGGACAGGATGCGGGGGTCAGCCCGCGGCGGGCGGGGCCGGGCGGGTGCCGGGGACGGCGCCCTCACCGATCACGTAGTGGGAGCCCTCGCTGTCCTCGGCCTGGATCAGCACCTGGTAGGAGGAGGTCGCACCGGCCGGCGCGGTGGTGTCCAGGTAGGACACGGCGGTGCCGGGAAGGGGCGGCGTCACCTCGTCCCAGACCTGGGTGGCCGGGTTCCAGCGCCGGACCGTGACTGCGTACGGCTCCGGGCACCCGCTGTCGTACGGGCAGACCCACGCCCACGTGAGCCGGACGCCGTCGGCGGAGCCGTTCGCGGCCAGCGTCATGTGGCTGACGTATCCGTCGCCGGTCCACGGCAGCACCGCCGCCTCGGAGCGCACGCCGTCGGCGTCCACGGCCACCACCGCGTAGTAGGCACCGAAACGGACGGCGGGCGCGGCCGTGTCCGTCACGGTGGTGCCCGTCACCGGCTGGTCCTGGACCCGGGTGCCGGGGTGGGCGGCGTCCTGCCAGTCCCGGAGGACCAGGTACCCGGTGGCGCCGGGCACCGGCTGCCAGGACAGCACCGCCCGGTCGCCGTCCTGCCGCGCGGCCGGTTCACCGGGCCGGCCGGGGCGCGGGGTGCCCTCGGGGTACGGGCGTACCGCGCAGCCCGGGTCGGAGAAGTACGAGCGGCACCCCGACGGGCCCACGGCGACCGTCCGGTAGCAGGCGGCCCGCGGGAGTACCGCCCGTCAGGACGGGACCACCGGGACCGGGAGGTCCTGGGTCTCCAGGCTGATGAGCTGCTCCGGGGTGGGTGCGGGGAGTTCGGCGACGCGCTGGGCCTGGCGCTCGGTCATCTCCTGGAACGTCTGCCGGGCGGAGCGGCCGTTACCGAAGCCCTCGCCGCGCGGCATCCGCTCGAAGAGCAGGGCAAGTTCGGCGCGGGCGGCGGGCGTCAGCTCGTACTGGTGCTCCTCCGCCTGGTGCTCGACGATCGAGACCAGCTCGCCGGCGTCGTAGTCCTCAAAGAGCAGGGTGCGGCCGAAGCGGGAGGACAGGCCCGGGTTGGAGCTGATGAAGCGGTCCATGTCGCCGGGGTAGCCGGCGGCGATGACGACCACGTCGTCCCGGTGGTCCTCCATGAGCTTCACCAGGGTGGCCACGGCCTCGGTGCCGAAGTCGTTGCCCGCGCCGAGCGGGGCGAGGGAGTACGCCTCGTCGATGAACAGGACGCCGCCGAGCGCCCGGTTGAAGGCGGCAGTGGTCTTCGGGCCCGTGTGGCCGACGTACTCGCCGACCAGGGCCGTGCGGTCGACCTCGACGAGGTGGCCGCGGCGCAGCAGGCCGAGCGCCTTGAGCAGCCGGCCGTAGAGCCGGGCGACCGTGGTCTTGCCGGTGCCGGGGTTGCCTGCGAAGACCAGGTGGCGGCTGAGCGGCGGTGCAGGCAGGCCGGCCTCCTCGCGGCGGCGGACCGTCTGCATGAGCTTGACCAGCGAGCCGACGTCGTGCTTGACGCGGTCGAGGCCGACGAGGGCGTGGAGTTCGCCGAGCAGGTCCTCCAGGTGCTCCTCCGGCACCTCCGGGTCGTCGGCGGACGCCGAAGAGCGCGGCTCGCCGGGTGCCGCGGGCGGCGCGGCGGGGGAGCCCGGCCGGGCCGCGGAGACGGGGGAGCCGAAGGTCAGCGGGACGCCGTCGGCGGTGCAGTCCTCCAGGCGCGGGGCGGCGCCCTCGTCGGTGCCGAGGGCCTCCGCGCAGTCCCGGGTCCGGCACTGCCGGAACAGCGGGTCGGCGGACGCGCCGACGTGCAGGGCGGGGAATCCGGAGCCGGTCACGTCGATGCTGGTGAAGGTGCCGCCCGCGCCCTCGGCGAGGAAGACGCCGTTCTTGGCGGGGCCGCTGATCCGCAGGTCGGTGACGGAGGGCCGGGCGCCGGTCCACACGACGACACCGGAGCCGCCGCAGTCCTCCACCGAACCGCCGTCGACCGTGGCGTCGGCACCCTTGTCGACGACGACGCCCGCCGCGCCCGCCCCGGTGATCCGTATCCCGGTGAGGACGGCGGTGCCGCCGGACGCGATCTGGACGCCGATCTCCTTGGTGCCGGTCACGGTGGTGCGCTCCACCCGGGTGCCGGTGGCCGAGCCCACGCCGATGCCGGTCGCCGCGCCGTCGATGCGGCAGCCGGTGACCGTGGCGGTGGCCTGCTCGGCCACGGCGACGCCGGTCATGGCGACATCGCGGATGCCGCAGTCGGCGAGTTCCACGCGGGCCTCCCCCGCGGCGTGGACGCCGTGCTCGGAGCCGCCGCGGACGAGGCAGTCGGCGAGCCGGCCGGTGGCGGTGCCGGACGCGTGCACGGCGCTGAAGGCGCTGCCGTCGATCCGGCAGTCGGCGAGGTGGCCGGTGGCGGTGCCGCTGAGCAGCACCCCGTTGGCGCCCGCGTCGGCGACGGCGCAGCCGGTGGCCTTGAGCTGGGCCTTGTCCTGCACGGCGAGGCCGACGGAGGCGGCCCCGCGGATGCGGCAGTCGGTGAGTTCGGCGCGTGCCGACCCGGTGAGGTGCACACCGGCCGCGCCGGGCGACTCGATGCGCAGTTCGCCCGCCGTCGCCTCGGAACCGTCCTCCAGCAGCAGCCCCGCCCGGCCGGTCCCGGTCAGCGTGGAGTCGGCGAGCCGCAGCCGCGCGTTGCCGCGCAGCCGGATGCCGGAGCCCGTGGTGCGGCCCAGGCGCAGCCGTACGGCGTCGAGCCGGGCCGATCCCGACAGCACGACGCCGGTGCCGTCCACGCCCGTCACGGCGGTGTCCTCCACCTGCGCGCGGACCCCTCCGGCGAGGTAGAGGCCGGCGAGCCGGGCGCCCTCCAGGCGGCAGCGCCGCAGCATCACCGCGGTGGTGCCGGCCTCCTCGTCGTCCGGGCCGCGGACCTGGATCCGGCCGCCCTCGACGGCGCAGTCCTCCATGACCAGCCCGGCACCTGGCTGCACCGCGACCGCGGGGGCGCCCTCGTCGGAGCCCCACACGGTCACGCCGTGCAGGGCGCAGTCGGGGCCGTCGACGGTGAGCGCGGGCTGGTCGCCGGACGGCGCGGCCAGCACGACGCTGCCCCGGCCGTGCTCCGCGGCGAGCACGACCGCGCGGTCGAGCACCACGGCCTCGGTCCAGGTGCCGGGGGCGATCACCACCAGATCGCCGGCGGCGGCGGCGCGCACCGCGTCGGCGATCCGGTGGAAGGCACCCTTGCCGCCCTGTCCTTTGGGGGCCACGGTGTGACGCGTCATGTCCGGATCCTTCACTGGCTCTGCTGCTGGTCCTGCTGGCTGTACTCGCCGTACCGGCGTGCCGGTCCCTTTCTACTGCCCTTCCCGCCGGTCCTCCTACTTGTTCTGGCCGGTGGACGTCTTCGGGGGCGGCGTGAGGTGGCGCCAGGACGGGTCGATGCTCGCACGGTAGAGATTGGTCAGGTACAGCGACTGGATGGTCTTCTCGAAGATCTTGAACGGCAGCTGGATCCAGAACTCCGCGAAGCCCTGCCGGTGGAACAGCCGGCTGCCGCCGCCCATCACGAAGATGTTCTTCACCAGGGCGGTGGAGGACGCCGTCGTGAGTGCCGCCAGGGCATTGATGCCACCGTCCAGGAAGGCGTCGGCGCCGTCGAGGTACACCGTCTCGCCGTTGGCGTTGGTGATGCCCCAGACCGCGGCGTTCATGCTGCCGTTGATCCAGCCGGAGACGACGCTGCTGCCGGCGCTGAAGGTGAAGTCGTACATGCCTCCGCGCCAGCGGGTCGGGGTCTCGTTGCCGCCCCACTCGTTGGCCCAGTTCTTGTCGTGGTTGCCGGGCCGGCGGTTCCAGTGCTTGCCGCTGTCGATGTTGGCCCAGCCCGCCTTGTACGAGCCGGCGTCGCGGAAGAACGGGCCGCGGTTCTCGTGGGCCGCGGTGCTCAGGCCGGTCTTGACCGTCGCGCCGACGGCGGCGTTCGCGAAGGCCTTGAGGGCGTCCTTGCCGGTGAACGGCTTGTTCTGGACGGCGGCGACGATCCCGTTGACGATCAGGTTGGCGCCGAACTCCAGGATGAACTCCTGGCCGAACTCCAGGGCCGCCTTGTACGCCACCGTCTGCCAGTACGGCTGGTAGCGGGCCTCGCGCAGCACCGCCGCGCCCGCGCCCGGCCCCTCGGGCAGGGCGGTGCCGGACCACGGCATGCGCTGCGCCTCGCGGACCCGGCGGCCCCAGCCGCGGATCTCGGTCAGCGGGCCGCGGAAGTCGTACTCGTTGCCGACCAGCCGCATCCGGCCGAGTGCGTCGGTCTCGAAGACCAGGCCGTTGTCGGTGCGCTGGGCGACGAGCCGACCGCCCCCGTCGTAGCGGTTCCACTGCCCGCGCCAGGCGTCGGTCTCCAGGAATCCCTGGCCCTCGACCGCGCGCTGGCGGACCACCGCGCCGTGGTCGAACTCCTTCCACACCGAGTGCGCGGTCGCCGCGTTCGTGTCGAACTCGCGCACCCGCAGCGGGCCGCCGGAGTGCACCGGCGTCTCGCGGAGCCTGACGGCGGCGGGCTGCACGCCGTTCTGGCCGGGCGGCGGGACGAGCTCGTCGCGGAAGTGGCGTGCCCCGGTGGTCCACTGGTCCTGCCAGCCGCGCCCGTTCCACCAGGTGCGGATCTGCTGTCCCGCCCCGGGGTTCACCGGCGTGCCGTTCCGCTCGAACTTGGCGGTCAGCCAGCCGTTGCCGCCGGGGGCCGGGTCGCGCCAGGCGTCCACGTAGCGGCCGGAGTCGAGCATGCGGCGCTCGCGGACCAGGTTCCCCTGCCGGTCGAAGTCCCGGTAGGAGTCGTCGAAGGGCATCCGGGCGTCGTGCGAGCCGCGGAAGAACTCCCGCCGTCCCGCGGCGAGTTCGGTGCCCGCGCCGTCCAGTTGCTGCCACGTCCAGCGGACCGAGGCCGCTCCCCCGGTGCCGCGGACGAAGCTGTTCTGGGCGCCGGTCGGGTCCGGGTGCTGCAGTCCGGTCAGGTTGCCGTGCGCGTCACGGCTGACCCATGTGCCGCGGCCCGCGGGGTCGCCGACCGCCGGCGGGTCCGCGTACTCGCGTACGACACCGCCGGGCAGGCCCTCGCGGGCGACCCTGAGCCGGCCGGTCCCGTCGAGGAACTCGTCCCGCCAGACGATGCCGTCCGGCGAGTCCGCCACCCGCACGCGGTAGCCGCTGGTGCCGCCCGCCTCCCACGGGACGTCCCCGTCGCCGGGCACGTGGGCGTCGGCGGGCGGGCGGGCGTTGTCGCCGGCCTTGAGGGTCGTGCCGTCGTGCAGCTTGGTGACCGACCGGGCGAAGGAGCCGTCGGCCGCGAGGTCGACGATGCCGCCGTCGAAGCCGACGTACCGCACGCCCGAACCGGGCGCGGTCGGGGACTCCTTGGCCCAGGTGAACATCTGGTAGGTGCCGTCCCTGAGCACGTGCGCGAACGGCGCCTCCGCACGGCCCGCGCCCGGCATCCACTCGTTGCGGACCCAGGACGGCGGGCGCTGCTCGCGCCAGCGCTCGGTGGTGAGGTGGCCGTCGCCGAACACCTCGCGCTTGCCGGTCTCCTTGCCGTGCGGCGACTGGCGCTCCCAGGTTCCCGGCAGCGTGCCGTCCCGGGTGAGCGTCCATTCCTGGTACTGCCCGGCGTCGTCGGGCAGCCGGCCCATGCCCCACTGCCGCTGGACGACCGCCCCGGCCCGGTTGCGGTCGGTCCAGCCGGAGTCCTGGAAGTCCCGGGTGCGCGGGCCCTGGTCCAGTTCCCTGGCGGCGCCGTCGTAGCGGTGCCAGGTCCAGGTGCCGTCGGCGCCGCGCTCGGCGAGCGTGTGACCGGCCCGGCCGTCGTACTTCTGCAGGCCGTCGCGGTACTCGCGCACCGTCTGCAGGCCGACCTTGTCCCGCCAGCCGGTGCCCGCGGTGTCGTAGTGCCGGGTGCCGGAGCCGGTCGGCCGGCCTCCGTGGTCCCACCGCGCCCAGCTGGTACGGGGGTTGGTGCGGCCGAACTGGATGGTGTCGGTGCGGCGGAACGCGTCGAGCACGTCGCCGCCGGGCAGCAGCCGCCGCTCGAAGACCGGGACCGCCCCCTTCGTCGTGCTCAGCAGGCGCACCCGGCCACCTGCCTCCCCCGCGCGGTCGACGGCGCCGCGGTGGAAGGACCCGCTGCCGACGGGGTTGCCCGCGGCGTCGGTGCGCCGCCAGGTGTGGGCGACGTGGTCCACCTCGTACCGGAAGCCGGTCGCCCGGCCCTTGTCCAGGACGTTGAAGCCCTGCCGGGCGAGCGTGCCGTCACCGGCGACCTCGACGAACTCCCCCTGCCGGGGCGTGCCGCGCAAGGTGAACTCGGCGCGCACGGCGCCGTTCTGCTGCAAGGTGACGTCCCAGTGCGCGAGGCGGTTGCCCGCGCCGTCCTCCAGCCAGCGGGCGGCCTGCGGGGCGGCCGCGGTGGGCGGCTGGGTGACGAGGACACGGCCGCCGGGCTCGCCGGGCAGCGGGGTGCCGTCGGCGGTGCGGACGCCGGTCCCGTTGTAGCGGCCGAAGGAGCCGTCGGCCGCGGTGACCTGGTGGCCGCCGCCGGCCAGCGGGGTCCTGTCCCCCAGGAACCGCCCGGTCGTCCGGTCGAAGACCTCGCGGCCGCCACCGGGCAGCGTGATCTCGAAGTCGCCGTTCGCGCGGTGCGTGAGCGCGCGGCCCGCGTCGGCGGCGAACGCGTCGTCCAGCCATCGGGCCGCGCCGCCCACCGGGCGGTCGACATGGCCGGCAGGGCGGCCGTCACGTCCGGTGAGCCGCAGGCCGTCGCCGGTGACGGCGCCGTCGGGCCCGAAGGTGTCGTATCCCGTGCGGTTCGCGATCCGCAGGCCCTGGTTGCGGGGCAGCGTGGTGACCGCGTCGTCCAGCGCAGTACCGGCCTCGTCGGTGAGCCGGTGGCCGCCCTGTGCGTTCGGCACCGCGACCCGGCCGCTGCGCGTGCCCGTCGCCGGGTCGACGAGGGCCACACCGGTCTCCCCCGGGCGGCCGTCGGCGCCGTAGCGCGTCGTCGCGCCCGTCACGTCGTCCGTCACACGGAAACCCGCGTTGTCCGGCAGGACCGTCAGCCGCTCCCCGCGCAGCGCACCGCCCGCGTCCGTCAGCACCTGCCCGCCCGGGCGATCCGCCACGAACACGTCGCCCCGCGCACCCCGCGCGTCGGCGAGCGCCACACCGGTCTCCACCGGGCGGCCGTCGACGCCGTAGCGCGTCGTCGCGCCCGTCACGTCGTCCGTCACACGGAAACCGGCGTCGTTCGGCAGAACGCTCAGCCGCTCCCCGCGCAGCGCACCGCCCGCGTCCGTCAGCACCTGCCCGCCCGGGCGATCCGCCACGAGCAGGTTGCCCCGCGCACCCCGCGCGTCGGCGAGCGCCACACCGGTCTCCCCCAGCCGGCCGTCGACGCCGTGCGCCGCATAGGCGCCGGTGGCGTCGTCGGTGACCCGGAAGCCGTTGCCGGCGCCGAGATCGGTGACGGTGCCGGGCAGCCGGTTGCCGTGCAGGTCGGTGACGTGGTGGCCGGCGCCCTCGGTCATCAGCACCCGGTCGGCGTCCGCCGGGACGCCGGTGCGGCCGGTCAACTGGAGCCCCTGGTCGACGTGCCCGCCCTGGGCGGTGAAGCGCGTGGTGACCCCGGTTCCGGTGTCGGTGACGCGCACATGGCCGTCGTTCAGGAGGACGGCGTGCGGCGGCTGCCCCCCGGCGGTGGTGACCCGGGGGTTGCCCGGGTGCCCGTCGCCGCCGATGCGCAGTTGGAGCCGCATTCCGTTCGGCTGCAGGTCGGCGCCGCGCAACGGAAGGTCCTCCGCGATCCGGACGCCGGCCTGGTCGTACGTGACGACCGTGTCGGTGGGGGTGTGGCGGACATCGAAGCCGCCGCCCTCCCGGACGGTGACCGTGCGGTCCGGGTCGGGGACGGAGTGCTGGTCCACCACCCGGTGGGTGACGCTGTCGTCCGCCCAGGTGTTCCGCTCGATGGTGAGCCCCTGGGACCCGGCCGGGCCGGGGTCGGACAGCGTGGTCGTGACCGTCGCCACCGGCACGGCCTCCGACGAACCGCCGCCACCGCCCGCGTTGACCACGCCGCGCTCGACGGCGGCCCGCTCGTTGATCGCGTGCATCCGCTGGTCGGCAGTGTGCGGATCCAGGCCCGTGTCCCGCAGGTTGTGGTACGCGGACTGCATCCGCTCCCGGGCCGCCAGCACCTCGCCCCGGGTGTGCGCGTCGACCGCGCTCACGCCCTGGGACGTGCCCGCCTCGCCGCCGCGGAGGTGGTCCTCCGCCTTGCCGAGGTCGGTCCTGGCGGACGTGAGGTCGGAGTAGTGCTCCCGGAACGGCCGCCCCTCCCCGCCGAGCAGGTCATCGACGGCACGGTAGTCGGAGGCCCAGGGCGCGGGGTGCGCGGACTCCTCGGCCCGGGCGACCCAGGTGAGAGCCCCGTCGAGGCGGCCGCGGGTGCTCGCGCGCAGGGTGTCGCCGGACAGCAGCGACCGGGCGCCGCGCGCCAGGTCGCCCGTTCCGCCCTGGTGGACGTCGTCCAGCGCGTGGTAGACGGCCGCCTCGTCCCGGGCCTGGGTCCGCAGGTCCCGGACGCCGGGGGCGCGGTCCGAGCCGGGCCGGACGCGCAGGAACTCGTCGGCCGCCGTGACCACGCGGTCCAGGGCGTCGGCCCGCCGGGCGAAGTCGGTCTCGGGGACGCGCCGGAGGTCGTTCAGCGCCTGGTCCACGGCGTGGATCTGCGACTGGCCGCGGATGCCCGTCCTGGTCGCGGTCCGGTTCCGGAAGACGTCCGGGTCCAGCAGATCCGCGTGCGCGGGCCGCGCGGATCCGGCCCCGGCCCCGGTGTGCACGGTGGGGTCGGACACGCCGGGGCGGCCGGAGTTGCCCTCCGGCCGGACCACGAGTTCGTCGACCAGCGCCGGGCGGGACGGGAATTCGGCCGGCGGCCTCAGGGGAGGCGTCACGTCCGTGCCGCCGCCGAGCGGGCCGGTCTCCTCCAGGTGCCGGGCGGGACCGCCGTCCCGCGGGCCGGCCAGGAGGTCGTCCAGCACGCTGGGGCGGGACAGCACGTCGTCCACCGCCTTCGGCGGCGCGAGTACGTCCGCGGTGTGCGACAGGCCGGAGCCGCTCGCGGGGGCGGGGGCGGGAACCTCGCGGGTGGCCGCGCCGAGCGACGAGGACGCCACCGGGACGTCGGGCGTCGCGGGCGTGGACAGGAACAGCGCGCGGGCGTCCTCACTCAGGCCGATCACCTTGTGGCCGCTGTGCTGGAAGGCATGCTCCAACATCGCCTTGATGGCGTTGTTCACCCTGTTGCGGCCGATGCCGAAGGCCTTCTGGATGCTGGGGCCGTCGAACTTGTCGAAGGTGATGCTTCCGTCGTGTTCGAGCAGGACCCGGATCACCTTGCGCATGTCGTCCGTGGCGGCCGGCAGTACGGCGTTGATCGCGGCATCCGAAACCTGGGGGGACGGCGGCTGGACCGCCGGCTTCCGCAGGCCCATTTTCTCCTCGATCGTGCCCAGCAGCCCGCCTCGTTCATCGAGCAGCCGCTGCGCCAGCTCCTTGCGCGCCCCCTCCGCGGACGTGTGGAAGCGCTGCGTCAGTTCGAGCGACGTCGTGACGTGCTGACGCGCACTCTTCAGGTTGAAGCGCACATTGCGTTCGATGCGCGTGATGCGCGTGGCACGTTCGGTCTCGTCGAGGTCCGGGTGCCGGCGGGTCTTCTCGATGTTGTCCAGACCGCTCTCCGCCTGGCGCAGCCGGTCGGAGGCCAGGTCGAACTGCTTGCCGGAGGCGCGGGCGACCGGATCGACGGTGCCGTCCGGGAAGTAGCGGCCGTCGCCGTCCGCGTTCCAGACCTTCACGGGGGTGGGCCACTCCCCGCGTGCCACGGCGCCCTCGGCGGTGATGGGCAGGCTGCCGCCGAACTTGGCCTCGGGGCGGTACATCCTGGTGACGATCCGGCCCAGTTCGTCCGGCGTGCCCAGCAGCCCGAGGACGTGCTTCTGGAAGTCGCCCCCGATGGAGGCCACTTCACGCATCACGGACAGCGTGATGCCCTCACGGACGTGCTCGCCGTGGAAGACCTCCTGCTCGAAGGAGACCCGGCGTGTGCTGCCGTCCGGATAGGTGTACGTCCACCGGCTACGTGCCCCGGTGCCCGTGGCTCCCGGGTCGAACGCCGCGGTGCGGACCTTGTTCCCGCCGTGTTCCAGGCTCTGCATCGCCGGCCGGTCCAGCGGGTTGAGCTGGTCGTGCAGGGAGACCCAGCCGCCGCGCTCCTCCAGCACCTTGGCGTCGAAGACCAGGGTGGTCGGCCCGTACCGGGTCTGCATCGGGGCGTCCCCGGACTCCATCCGGAAGAACACGAAGTCGTCGTTGCCCAGGTTCGAGGTGTTGTTGAGCGAGCTCTTGCCGGAGGCGTAGAACTTCTGGCCGCGTCGGCCCAGCTCGCCCTGCGACGCCATCTGCCCGCTGTTCTCGATGGCGCGGTAGGCGGGCGTGGCGTGCTTGACGTGGTACGGGACCGCGTCGAGCTGTTTGCCCAGCTCGACGAACTGCGCGCGCAACGGGTCCGGCATCGCGGCCAGGAGGCTGTCGACCTCGCCGCGCAGGTTGCGGACGTTGGTCTCGGAGAGCGTGCGGACGAAGGCCGTCTGCTGCTGCGGGGTCAGCTTCCCGAAGTCCCCGAACACCGAGGTCCACTGACCCTCGGTGCCCGGGAAGACGGCCTTCCACTGGGTGCCGGTCGGCACCGCCTTGAAGGCCTCGTCGGTGCGGTACTGCCGGACCATGTCCGTCAGCGCGCGGGTCCGGTCCACCGCCTCACGCGGAGCGAAGGTGAGCTGGGGGTGCGTGGGATTGCGCACCGTGACGCGCGCACCGGGCGGCGCGGCCTCTGCGGCCTCGTCGACGAGCTTCGCGAAGTGCCGGCCGACGGCCGCCCACGGCGTGTGCGCGTTGCGCAGTCCGTAGACGCCGCCGAAGCCGGCGGCCTCCTTGACGAAGCCCCGCAGTCCGGTGTCGAGGTCGTCCGCGGCCGCGCGCAGCTCCCCGGCCATGATCCGCAACTGACCGGGCGGCACCTGGTGATCGGCCCGCAGGGCGTCGTACAGCCGGACGGCGCGGTTCTCGACCTCGGCGGACTGGTCGGTGATCTCCCGGCCGGTCCAGATCCGCTGCCAGAGCCGCCCGGGTTCCTCGCCCGTCGTGGCGCGCGAGAGTGCGTCGAGCTGCCGGCCGTGGGCCTGGAGCATCTCGGCGTGCTCGATGTCCCCGAGGCCGGCGAATCGCTCGACGAGGTGGTTCACCTCGTCCTGGGCCAGGTAGCGCGCGTCCATCAGGTCCTGCAGGGCGTCGGTCACCGCCTGCCGCGCCAGTGTCTCCTTGCCGCGGAAGTCGGTGACCTTCTTCTCCAGCGCGGTGTCCGTGACGGCGTTGCCGTCCTTCCCCGCCGCCTCCGTCTTCTGCGCGAGCTGCTGCTCGACGCCCTGGAGCTCCTCGACGGCCTTGGTGTGCTTCGCCAGGGTGCCGTCGAGCTGCCCGAGCACGTCCCACGGACGGCCGTCGGTCGTCCAGCGGGTCGCCGTGCCCAGTTCGTCCGTGACGCGCACGACGTCGCCGCGGAACAGCTCGACGCCGTAGTGCTGCCCGCCCGGGCCGGTGACGGTGGCGTCCGTGGCGTGCCCGCGCCCGTTCAGCTCGACGTGCAGACGCGAACCGGTCGGGTTGTACGCGGCGTCCACCAGGGGGAGGTCGTGGGCGATCCGCAGGCCGCTGTCGTTGTACGTGGCGATCGAGTCGCTGGGCGCGTGGCGGACGTCGAAGCCGCCGTCCCGGCGCACGGTGACCGTGTAGTCGGGGTGCGCCGCGAGGTCGTTCCCCAGCACCTGGTGGGTCCGGTCGCCGTTCCCCCAGACGCTCCGCTGGATCAGCAGACCGTTCTCCCCGCTGACGGCGCTGTTGAACAGGGGTGTCTCGTGCGTCGACACCGGCACGTGCCCCCGCGGGACGTTCCCGCCGCTGCCCGCGTTGAGCACGCCGCGCTCGACGGCCGCCTGGTGGTTGAGCTCCTGCATCCGCCCGTCGACGGCGAGCGGGTCGACGCCCGTGTCCTGGAGCTGGTGGAAGGCGTCCGCCTCCCGGCCGCGCGCCGCCAGCACCTCGCCCTGGTGGTGCTGGTCGACCGCGCTGACGTGCTGCGAGGTGCCGGCCTCGGTGCCGTGCAGCCCCTCCTCGGCCTTGCCGAGGTCGGTCCGGGCGGAGGTGAGGTCCGCGTAGTGCTGCCGGGCCGGCCGTCCCTCCCCGCCGAGGAGTTCGTCCACCGCACGGGTGTCGCGGGCCCAGGGGTCGGCGCCGCCGTGCGTACCGGCGGGGGGAGGGGTCGTGGTCGCGTCGTGGGCGACGGCGGGGGGCGTGGGCGCGTCGTGGGCGACGCCCGGGCCCGAGGGTGCCGGCGGGAGGACGTCGGTCGCCGTGCCCGGGGGGAGCAGCCATCCGCGTCCCGTGTCCGTCAGATGCAGCCCGTCGTCCGCGCCCCTGACGAGATCGAGATCCTTCAAGCCCGAGAAGGCCTTGGAGAACTGGTTCTTGCTGAGCCCGAACGCTGCCTGGGTCTCCAGGTCGACCTTGGAGTTCAGCAGCGGCCGGAACCCGTCGGAGTGGGCCAGCACCTTGCCCACCGACACCATGTGGGGGGTGACCTTCACCGGCTTGGGGCTCTTCCCCCCGATCGCCGCCGCCTCCGTCTGCGCCTTCTTGAAGGCCTCCTTCGCCGCGTCGTTCAGCGCGCCCTCCACCCAGGCCGCCGGACGCTGCAGCAGCTCCTCCGCACTCGCGACGGCGGCGCCGGGAGGCTGCACGGGGGGCGCGGCCTGCGGCGGGGAGGCCGGCCGGGACTTGATGTCGTCGAGCAGCTCGATGCGCTCGGCGAGGAGCTTGTCGGCCATCAGCAGGCGGTCACCGGTGGCCGTGCTCTGGAACTTCCTCGTCAGGTCGACCGACTGCTCGGCGTGCATCTCCGCCTTGCGCAGGTTGAACCTGTACGAGTTGTTGTGCCCGGTGTTGACGCCGGTTTCCAGCTGGCGGAGTTTGTCGAGCGCCTCGTCGTGCTGCTTGCCCGCGGCCCGGGCGTACGGGTCGACAGTGCCGTCCGGGAGGTACCGGCCGTCGCCCGCCGGGTTGTGGACGTCCACGAGCCCGGCCCAGCGCCCGGAGACCTCGGACCCCAGGGGCGTGAAGGGGAGGTTGCCGCCGAACTTCGCCTCAGGGCGGAACAGATCGGAGACGACCTTGCCCAGTTCGTCCGGGTTGTCCATGACGCGGAGCGCATGGGCCTTGAAGTCACCGCCGATGGACTGCACTTCGCGCACCACCGACAGCGCGAGCCCTTCCCGCACCTCCGCGCCGTGGAAGACCTCCTGCTCGAAGGAGACCGTACGGGTGGACTTGTCCGGGTACGTGTAGGTCCACTGGGCCCGCTCGCCCGTTCCCCTGAAGCCATCGTCGAAGTCGGCCGCGCGGACCTTCTTCCCCTCGAACTCCAGGTTCTTCATGGTCGGCCGGTCCAGCGGGTTGAGCTGGTCGTGCAGGGAGACCCAGCCGCCTCTCTCCTCCAGCACCTTGGCGTCGAAGATCATGGTGGTGGGCCCGTACCGGGTCTGCATCGGGGCCTTGCCGGACTCCATCCGGAAGAACACGAAGTCGTCGTTGCCCAGGTTGGACGTGTTCTTCACCGAGCTCTTGCCGGACGCGAGGAACTTCAGGCCACGGCGCTCCAGTTCGCCCTGCGACATCATGAAACCGCTGTTGGCCATGGTGTGGTAGGCCGGTGTCGCGTGCTTGACGTGGTGCGGGAGGTTCTCCACCCGGGCGCGGAGATCGCGCAGGGCCTGGGCGTCACCGGCGTCCAGCTTGCCGAGCAGGGCGTCGAACTCCTCCCGCAGCACCCGGATGTTCCGGCCGGAGAGGTTCTTGACGAACTCCCCCTTCTGCGTGGGCGTCAGGTTGTGGGGGAAGTCCCCGATCGCCTGCGCCCACTTCCCCTCGACGTCGGGGAGGACCTTCGTCCACTGATGGCCCGTCGGTACGTCCTTGTACGCGCCCCACACCCGGTACCTGCGGACGAAGTCGACAGCCGGACCCGACAGTCCGCGGGCCGCCTTGCCGACGTCGAACGGCCTGGGCAGGGGCACTGCCTCCCCCGGCCGGGCCGCGGCGAGGGCGTCGTCGACGAGCTTCACGTAGTGGTTCGCTGCGACGACGAGCGCCTTGTTCTCGGCGCGCAGGGCGTACGCGCCGCCGAAGCGGGCGGCGTCCTTGACAAATCCGTCCGTCATCACGCCCAGCCGGCCGGCCGAACCCCTGAGCTCGTCGACGAGGCCCTGGAGCTCCGTGCGGCCCGCCGAGGAGCCGGGCAGCAGTGCGTTCTCGAGGTCGGCGACCCGTACGCGCACCTCGCCTGCCTGCGTCCTGATCTCCGGCCCGGTCCAGACCCCCTGGTCGGGACGGCCGGCGCCCTGCGGGGTGCGGGCGAAGTGGTCGAGCTCGTCGCCGTGCGTGCGGAGCCGGACGGCGTGGTCCACGTAGCCCGAACCGGCGAGCCGGTCGACCAGGCTGTTGAGCTCGACCTGGCTGAGGTTCCGGGAGGCGATGAGGTCGTCCACGGCGCCGTCGAGCACCGCCGTGGCCTGCCGGTCGTTCCGGACGGCGTCGGCCACCTTGATCTGGTTGTCGGACAGCTTCGGGTGGTTGTCCGACAGCTGTGCCAGGTCGTTCTCGGCCTGGCGCAGCTTGCTCGCCGCGCCGGCGTGCCCCTCCAGGGCGTTGTTCAGCGGCGTCAGGTCGACCGGAGTGTGCGCGGCGGGCGCCGCCGGGGGCTGGTGCGAGCCGGAACCGGACGGGCCGCCCGTCGCCAGGTCGTCGCCCGCGGTCGTCGGGTGCATGCCACCCCGCAGCCGCGGGAACTCGTGCCCCAGCACCTGCGCCGTCACATCCTGCGACAACGCCCGCACCGTCAGCCGGTCCGCCACCGTGCCCAGCCGGTCCTGCACCGCATGGAACGCCGTGTCGAACTCCGCCCGGGTCACCGCACCCTGACCGAGCTTCTTCAGCTCCAGGTTCACCGTGTGGAACAGGTCCGTCTCCCGCGACAGCTCGGTGCGCACCGCGGTCGCGGTGTGCGCCTTCTGCCAGGACGCGGGCATGGGCAGCGGGTTGAACAGATCGTTGTTGTGCAGCACCGTGCCGCGCAGGTCGGCGGCGAGGTTGCTGAAGTCCGTACCGCTCCATTGCTTGGTGAACGCCCGGTCGCCGCCGGTGATCTTCACCTCGACCGCGTTCTGCTTCGAGTGGTGGGTGACGGTCACGGTCAGCTCGTCCGCATAGCCGGGTCGGCTGACCACGAACTCCTTGACATCCGGATTCGTGCCCTCGGTCCGGACGATCGCGTCGCCCAGGCCCTCCCAGCGTCGCACCGCGCCCTGCTCGAAGGCCCGGCCGAAGTCCTCGAAGGCCGTCCCCGACGCCAGCCCCTGCCACTCCTCACGGAGCAACTTGGGAAGCTCGCCGGTCGGGATCTGTTCCGCACGGACCGGGATGACGGTGATGCCGTCCGGCTCGACGCGGGGTTCGCCGGTCCGTACCAGCCTGGTCGGGGAGAGCGTCACCTCCGACTGGTCGCTCAGCGCGACCGCGACATCGTCGGACGCCCGCTCGTAGCCCGGCGGGTAGTCCATCGCCAGCTTGCCGTGGTTCGCCGGTACTTCGATCTCGAAGACCACGCGGTTGCTGTTGACGCCGTTCTTCGCCCACTCCGCCTGGAAGCCGCGGTTGTTGGACGTGGAGGCGGGCAGCCGCTCGATGAACACATCGGCACGCGCCGCGTGCGGGTCCATCGCCACACCTCGCCACACCGTCATCGGCTCGTTCGCACCCTCGTGCAGCAAGCCCCTGGTGAGCTGGTTGAACTCCTCGACCTTGCCGATCAGGCCCGGATTCGCGTCCAGGACACCCGCGTTGAGGTAGCCCCCGTAGCCCTTCTTCGACGTGAAGGCACCACCGATCACGTTCTGCATGAACAACTTCAGGTCGTTGTCCACAACGGCCCTGCCCAGATGTACGCGGGCCAGGTCCGCTGCGGCGGTCCAGTTCCCGGCCTCACCCGGCGGCACACTCCCGGGCACCGCCACCGGCGGCCGGCCGGACGTCTCGGTCCTGATGAAAGTACCGGTCACCCGGTCGTAGACCTGATTGCCCAGCGGCGACGCCACATGGACCTCACCGCCGCCGACCAGCTTCGCCGGCCACGCCGAACCGTCGACCGACATGTCCCGCACAGCAGTACCGCTGATGATGACCGGGGAACCGCCGAACGGCCCGCCGGACAGCGGCACCGTCTCATGGGACAGGCCCACGCGCGGCCCGACCCGCTTGTACGTCCAGCTGCGGACGACCGCGCCGCCGCCGTCCAGCTCCCGCGCGGTGAACTGCGCGCCGTCCTGCACCACGTCGAAGCGGTGCCCGCCCGCCACCGGATTCCCCACCAGCTCCGGAGCCTTGCCGCGCTCGGCACGCACGACGAACCCGTCCTGCCCCGGGACACCGACGACCGAACGGTTGTCGACCGGAGGCAGGGGCTCCGGCTGGTGCGAGCCCGAGGGGCCCGCATTCGCCAAGTCGTCGCCCGCCGTCACCGGATGGGCCCCAGCGGGCGGCGGCACCAGGTCGCCGGTCTGCTGCGGCGCGCCGCCGCCGAGCCCGCGTCCGCGGTACGACTGCACCTCGGGGAGCGGAGCGCCTCCCGTCACCTCGGACCAGTGGGCCTCGGCCTGGGTCAGCGCGGCGTCGGCCTGCCGGACCTGCTCCCACGATTCGAGGTACCGGACGCCGTCGACCTCCGCCGAGGTGCCGAGGCCCTCCACGTAGCGCGTCTGCAGGTCGTCGCGGACCATCCGGGCGTTGATCAGGTCGCGGCGCGCGTCCGTGATGGCCGTCGCGGAGTCGATGTGCGACAGCTCGTCCACGGAGCCTCCGCCCGGGCCGCCGTGGGGCGATCCCGTGTGGGGCAGGTCCACGGTGCCGGTCCCGGTGGGCGACGCGGCCTTCCCCTTGCCCGCCACCGCGGGAGGCGCGTCCGGGGCGTCGTGGACCGGCGCGCCCGTCGAGGGCTCGTGCGCACCGGGCCGCGCGTCGAACACGGCGTCCATGAACCCGTCGGTGAACCGGCCCGCGTCGGTGTGCGCGAGCGGCAGGTTCCGCGCCGCGTACAGGTAGGCGTTCTCCAGCTGCGCCGCCGTGATCCGGTGCTCCTCCAGGGCGTGCGGCCCGCCCGACGGGGTCCCGTCGAGGGTGCCGCGGACGGCACCGAGGTCGCCCGGCGCGCCCGGGCCCAGGGGCACCGGCGCGTCCCGGCCCGGCAGCCGGACGGTCAGCGAACGGGCGCCTGTCGTGCCGTCGGTCCCCACGACCAGCCGGATGTCGGCGGAGGGGTCGGCTATCGCGTGCTCCAGGTGCTGACGCACCGGCAGCGTGTCGTCCATGAACCGTCCGACGTCGTTCCCGCCGGCCCCGCGGACGTCATGGCCCGTGCCGCCGGGCAGGCCCGTGTCGGTGCCGTGCGCGAACGGCGGCGAGCCGCCCGCCAGATCGTCCACCGAGTGCCGGAACAGGCCCATGTCCTGCAGCATGTCGTCGATCTCGCCGAACAGGTGCTGCACGTCGGACGGGTACCGCACCAGGGACTCCGGCGTGTGTCCGGCCGAGTCGCCCGCGGCCGACGGGCCGGGGCTCGGCACCGTGTCCGGGGTGCTGCCCACGGAGCCACGCCCGATCCCGGTGAGCGAGTCGCCGGCGGCGGGGGCGGCGACCGAGGGGCCCGGCAGGTCGGCCAGCCCCGGGCGGAGCGTGCCGTACGACTCGCCCAGCTGACGCGACAACTGTCGTCCCGCGTCGTCACCCGAGGTGAGGATGGTGTGGGTGATCATCTTCTCGAACTGGTCGAGGATGAACAGACGTTCCTTCTGCGAGGCCGTCGCGAGGTTGCCGTCGATCAGGGGACGCTGGTGGTCGAAGAGCACGAAGGTCTTCGCCTGGTCGGTGGCGGCCTGGAACCGGCCCTCGTTGTGGAGCCGCCAGTCCTCCACCTCGCCGAAGGCGTTCTGGTACCTGATGGTGTCGTCGGCCGTCAGCTTGGCCACGGGACCCGTGCCGTCCGCCCAGTGCCAGGCGCCGTCGCGGTGCAGCATCGTGTCGACGAGCCGGTACGGCGCCGCCACCCACAGGTCCGCCACGGACTTCCCGAGCGCGGCGGAGACGAACCCCTCCGCGAACCGTACGCAGTTGAAGCGGAACAGGTCGTACACGGAACCGGAGTTGGCCATCGCGTAGCGGTACGCGTCGAACAGCTGCTCCGCGGTGATCCGGTAGGTGCCCAGGACCCGGACGTGCCCGGAGAGAAGGTATTCGGCGTCGTTGACGATGGCACCCGGGCTGCCGAAGAGGTGCCCGTTCTCGGGGTAGAAGCCGATCGTGAGCGGTCGGTGCTCGCCGGGCAGCAGCACGGACACCATCGCGTGGCCGACGTCGTCGGAGAACTCGCGCCAGGTCCGGCCTCCGGGGCTCGCGACGAGCGCCACCTCGATGTTCGCCGCGGGGTGGTCGATGGCCGCTTCCACGTGCTGCCGCAGCGGACGGACCAGGTCCACGAACTCCGAGAAGCCGTCCAGGTCCTCGGTCCCGTGCTCGCTGACCGGGGACCCGGGCAACGAGTCGTCGTCGAAGTCGAAGCGCGAACGCACCGGTGCCCCGGTGTCGTCCAGGACCACGTCGTCGAGCCCGTCGAGCAGGCCGCTCTCCGGCCGCGGAGGCCTCGGCGGGGCGGGCGGCGCGGGGTGCCCGCCGGTACCCGGGGCCGGGGACGCGTCGTGCCCGAGGTCCGTCTCCCGCACGCCGCCCGGGAGCCGCCCGCGTTCCGGGCCGGCGATGTGCACGGCGAGCTGGTCGGCCTGGGCCCGGATGTCGACCTTGGTGAAGCCGGCACCGCGGATGTTCTCCAGCACTTCGCGGGAGGCGCTGACGGTGCCCGGCGTCGTGTCCTCGTGGCCCATCTTGCGCAGCTTGATGTTGACCTCGTGGAACAACTCCGCGTCGTGCGAGTGCACATGGCCGCCGCCGGACACCGACGCGGGTGTCTTCCCGGCGCCCGCGGTGCCGGGTGCCGGTTCGGTGACGCGGGGCGGGGTGCCGTCGGGGGTGTGCGGTCCCCGGCCGGCCGGTCCCGGGCGGACGGGGGTGCCGTGCAGATCGGCGGCCGCGGGGAGCACGGGCTGCTCCCCCTTGCCCGCGGGGGCGCCGGCGAAGGCGTGCCCGGCGTCATCGGTCTTGGCGGGGGCCCCGGCGAAGGCGTGGGTGTCGGCGGGGCGCACGCCCGGCCCGGTCTCGACGAGGTCCAGGGCGGCGGCGCGGGTGCCGTCCACCGGGGGGAGGATGTCGCCGGGCAGGCGCACCGGCGAGGGCGTCGGGCCGTTCGCGGCCGAGGTTCCGGGGACGAGCCGGTCGGGGACGGCACCGGCGCGCGGGGAGCCCGGGGTGTGCACGAGTTCGTCGAGGTGGAGCCGGGTCTGGTTGGCGGTCAGCGCGCTCGCGGCGCGGTCGCCGAACTGGGCCCCGGTGCCTGCCGGTACGGGGCTCTGCGGGGTGTTGCGCCCGCCGGCCGCGAGCAGGTCCAGCGCGGAGCCGCCGGTGCCGTTCGCGCCGTGGTGGGCCTGCCCGATCCCGGTGACCGGTACGTGGCCGCCCGCGGCCGCGCCGCCCGGGGTGATCCCGGCGGTGAGGTCGTGGCCGGCCGCGGTGACCGGCGGCGGTGCCTGGGCGCCGGTGACCGCCGAGTGCAGCATGCCGTTGCCGGCGCCGGGGGTGCCGGGGGTGAGCAGGTTGCCCGCGGCGGCGGTGCCGGGGGGCGGTGCCTGCACGCCGCCGAGCAGGACGTTCCCGGGGCTGTGCGTGCCGCCCGCGGTGCCCGGCAGCAGCGTGTCGAGGTGGCCCACGGCGCCGGGGGGCGGTGCCTGCACCGCGGTGAGCGCGGAGTGCGCGGTGCCCGGGAGGGGCGTGCCGGTCGCGAGGTTGACGCCCTGCACGGCGGGGGCCCCGGCGGAGCCCGGCAGGTAGAGGCCGGAGGAGTGCAGGGAGGGCGCCGAGGAGGCGGCGCTGACGCCGAGCCCGGCGTCGGTGCGGCCGCCGAGCGGGGTGAAGCCGCCGTTGAGCTCGAGGTTGTTCAGGTGGGCCTTGGGGATGTCGACCAGGGCGTCGAGCTGCCGCGAGGCGTGGAAGCCGAGGCCGGACCGCTCGCCGATGGCGCCGACGTTCCCCATGTGGAGCGAGGGGCTGCGCAGCGCGGACGCGAGGTCGACGGGGCCGAGGTTGAGGTCGAAGGGCCGCATGCCGGCGTTGGCGCCGGCCCAGTCGCCGAGCCGGACGTTGCCCAGCTCCACGCGGGGCATGTCGACGAGCGCGTCCAGGCCGTGCGGGCCGCCGTGCGGGATCGGCACCGCGCTGACGCCGTGGCCGACGGCGTTGGCGAGGGGGGCGCCGAAGATGTGCTGGCCCATGAGGCCGCGGTCGACGAAGCCGATGCGCAGGGCGCCGCCCAGGCCGAACTGGCCGATCTCGCCCGCGTCCACGGGGAGCAGCAGCCGCAGCCACTTGCCGCCGCCGAGTTCGCGCACGCCGAAGTCGTAGGTCGCCTTGGCCCCGGTGGTCAGGCCCTCCCAGCCGATGGTCAGGCCGCGGCCGAGGCCCTTCCAGCCGGCGGCGAGGCCGCCGCTGATGATCTCCGGCAGTCCGCGGACGACGCCGGGGATGCCGCGCAGGCCCTGGATGACGGTGATGCCGCCCCGCTGGATGACCATGCCGGCGAGGCCGGGCAGGTTGTGGATGCCCTGCATGACCCACAGGCCGCCGACCCGGATCCAGGTCGTGCTCAGGTGCACGAAGTCGCGCAGGCCCGGCATGATCGTGGTGAAGCGGAAGCCGTTGGTGAAGAGGTTGCGCAGCGCCTGGAAGGCGGTGCTCGCGATCGCCTTGAACCCCTTGGCGAAGGCGGTGCCACCGGCCTTGATGATCTGGAAGATCGGCAGGGCCTTGGTGGTGGGGGCGATGATGCCGAGGCCGGCCAGGAAGAGGTCGAGGAAGTTGGCGTCGCCCTTGGCGAAGTCGACGATGGTCTTGATGAAGAGGGTGAGGTTGACGCCGAGGGCGAGCAGCGCGATGGGGCCACCGAAGATCAGCGCGGGGATGATCAGGATGATCGCGAGCCACTGGAAGGCCTCCCAGAACACCTGGCACTGGGAGATGGGGAGCTGGATGTTGGCGACGCCGTTGATGTTGGAGGCGGCGGTGCCGGCCCCCTCGCCGTGCTCGGTGCCCGCGCCCCTGGCGGTGGTGGCGTACGTCTCGCGCTGCGGGTCGTCGGCGGACAGGCCGCGGCCGGCGTTCAGCGCGCCGTCGGCCCTGGCCTGGAGTTCGACGAGCTTGTCCGCCCAGGTGGTGAGGGCGTCCGCGGCCTTCTCGAAGGACTGGGCGACGTCCTCGATGTGTCCGCGCAGCCGGTTGTCGACCTTGCCGCGCAGGGCGTCGGCGGCCTGGCCGACGAAGACGCTGTCGCCCGCGATGTTCATCACCGCGTCGATGGCCGCGCTGATGTCCCGGGCGTTGTCGCCCATGGTCTTCAGCTCGGTGGACAGCTGCCTGATCTGGTCGGGGTCGCCCGGAGTGGGGTCCCCGGAGAGCCCGATCGCGTCCCAGTCGGTCGGGCGTGCCATGGGTGTTCCTCCCGGAAACGACAGGACGGGGCGGGGGCGGTTCCCTCACCCGGACCACGCACGAGTACGGGGTGCGGTTCACGTGACCTGCGTTACAACAGCGCCGGGTGGTGAACCGTGCGGGCCGGTCGCGCGTGGTCCTGCTGACCGGAGTCTCGACGGGGTACCGGGAGGCCCTCTTGCCCGACAAACTCAAGATCGACTACGACGTCCTCAACGACGCCAAGACCGACCTGGAAAACCTGGCGAGCGGCATCGGTCCGCTCTTCGACACCGGGCTGTTCGCCCAGCTCGGTGGGGGCGACGGCACCTCGGTGCTGGGTGACGCCGGCCTGGCCTCGGCGCTGAGCAGCTTCTACTACAACGCCCAGTCCACGATGACCCGGGCCGACAAGGGCATCAAGGAGCTGGCGGGCGCCTTCGGCTCGGTCGGCGAGGCGTTCTTGTCGTTCGACTCGGAACTGGCCCAGGGCATGGGCATCACGGGCAGCAACCTCGCCCTGCAGAACTATTACCGCGACAAGGACCTGTGGGACTACAAGCAGAAGCACATGGACCAGTGCGTGCCCGGTCCTGACGGCTCGATGCCGGACTTCTGCTCGGCCACGGACCCGGGCCAGCCCCCGCTGGACCAGAACATCAAGACCGAGCGCGGCGAGGTCCACACGCATCTGACGGTGGACGACAAGGGCAACGTGATCAAGGAGGAGTCCACCGTCACCTACGACGGCAAGACGTACACCTCCGTCACCAACTACAGCAACGACGGCCGTAGTTACACGACGGACACCTCCTACCCCGACGGGTCCAAGGTCCATTCGGAGACCAACCTCAACACGGACGGCAGCGGGAGCATGGTCGTCACCAACAGCGACGGTGACAAGACCGAGTACACCCGCGGCCCGAAGGGCACCGACGGAAAGCAGCCGGACTGGGTGCAGGTCGGCGGCAACGACCCGGACGACGGCGATGGTGGCGGCGGCCACCAACCGCCCCCGCGCCCGACCGGCGGCGGCAGCGGCGGCGGAACCCGGCCGAGCATCGCCTGACCGCATCCCCTGCGGCTTCCCCCCACCCCATCCCAGAAAGACAGGACGACATGGCTTACAACGGCATCAACCTCGACTACGCCAAGATCGAGGAGGTCGTGAACCTCCTCCACAACGCGCACGAGAACCTGCTCCCGACCCTGAGCAACCTGCGCAACCAGGTCAACGCGCTCGTCGACGACGGCATGGTGTTCCAGCAGTCCAGTGAGGTCATCCGGACCACCTACAACAACTTCGACACCAGCCTGCTCGCCGCGGTGAAGGGCATCAACGACTTCTCCGAGATGTTCAAGGGCATCAAGGAGAACGCGATCCAGTTCGACCAGGGCATCAGCAGCAGCCTCCAGGGCAACAGCTGACCGTCGCACAGCCGTGACCCGGCGTGCCCACTCTCGTGTCGGCACGGCATCGGCCGCACCGAACGGCACGCCGGGTCACAG